>DATADI010000075.1:0-3510 GCA_036258615.1 Thermomonospora sp.
CCCGGTCGGCCCGGCGCTCGTCCCGCCGGGGGGCCCGCCGAGCGCGGCCACGACCGGGTTCGACGCTCATGGGGGACCTCCTCTTTGGACAGACGCCGCGGTTTCCGTAACCAAGCCTATCGACAGCCCGGCTCATCAGCGCTCTTTCGGGCGGCCGGGCGCGGGGGCGGCTGTGGGATACTCCCTGACCGTGTCGGTCTCAGGGGGCCGGGCCCTGTCCCGGCGGGCCGTTCTCGGGGGTCTGGGCGGGATGGCCTCGGCGAACGCGCTGGGCGGCTGCTCGTCCGGGGAGGGTCCGCCCGCGCCGCGTCCGTCGCCCGACGTGGCGGTGCTCGTCGCCGCGATGACGGCCGAACGTGGCCTGATCGCCGTGTACGAGGCGGTGCTGCGGGAGCACGCGGGGCTCGCCGAGCGGCTGAACCCGATGCTGGCGCATCATCGTGAGCACCTGGCGGTGCTGGGCCGCCACCACGTTCCCGGCTCGACGCCGGAGGTGACCCCGGCCCCGGTGGTGCCGCCCGCCGTCCCGAAGGAGTCCTCGCAGGCGCTGGAGCTGCTGCGGGACGCCGAGCGCCGGGCCGCCGCCGCCCGCGCGGAGGACGTGCGGCGGGTGGCCCCGGCGATGGCGCAGCTGCTGGCCAGCATCGGGGCCGGTGAGGCGTGGCACGCCGCCGTGCTGGGAGAGGACCGTTGACCCGGGTCGTGGAGATGTTGCAGGCGGCGCTGGCCGCCGAGCACGCCACCGTGTACTGCTACGGGGCGGCGGGGGCGGGGCTGCGCGGTTCGGCGCAGGAGACGGCGCGGATCGTCATGAACGCCCATCGCGCGCGCCGTGACGAGCTGGCGGAGACGCTGACGCGGCGGGGTGCGCGGCCGGTGGCGGCGGAGGCCGCCTACCGGCTTCCGGTGCGGGTGACCTCCGAGGAGACGGCGGCCGAGCTGGCCGCCGTCCTGGAGGAGCGGCTGGTGGCGGTGTACCTGGGGCTCGTGGGCGTGGACGACCCGGAGCTGCGGCGGTACGCGGCGCTGGCGATGCAGGAGGCGGCGGGCCGGGCGGCCGGGTGGCGGGAGGCCGCCGGCTCGGCGGTCACGTCGCCGGCGTTCCCCGGTCTGCCGCCGAGCGCGCTGGGCCCGCGTCCCGGGCGCTAGCGACGGCGTCGATCTCGGCGAGGATCTCCGCCCGGCGCGCCGGGGCCAGGAACGAGGCGCGGACCGCGTTGCGGGCCAGGTCGGCCAGGGCGGGGGCGTCGAGGCCGAGGACGTCGGCGGCGACCCGGTACTCGCCGGTCAGGGTGGTGCCGAACATGGGCGGGTCGTCGCTGTTGAGCGTGACGTACAGGCCCTCGGCCAGGAGCCTGGGCAGGGGGTGGGCGGCCGGTTCGGGGACCTGCCGGGTGCGGACGTTGGAGGTGGGGCAGACCTCCAGGGGGATCTGCGTCTCGCGCAGGTGGGCGACGAGCCTGGGATCGTCCAGGCAGTGGATGCCGTGCCCGATCCGTTCGGCGCGCAGCCCGTCGAGGGCCTCCCAGATGGTCTCGGGGCCGGACATCTCCCCCGCGTGCGGGACGCTGTGGAGCCCGGCGGCGACGGCGGCGCGGAAGGCGTCGCGGAACGCGTCACGGTGCGGGGGCCGCTTCTGTTCGACGCCGCCCAGGCCGAAGCCGACCAGGGCGCGCGGCGGGTGGCGCAGGGCGTGGTCGAGGGTGGCGCGGGCGGCCTCGCCGCCGAGTTCACCGGCGATGTCGAAGATGTAGGCCACCTCGACGCCGTGCCGTTCGGCGGCCTCGGCGGCGGCGAGGTCCAGGGCCTCGGTGACGGCGCGCATGCTCATCCCGGCGCGGACGTGGGTGTAGGGCGTGACGGTCAGCTCGACGTACCGGACGCGCTGGGCGGCGAGGTCGCGGGCGACGCCGGTGACCAGGGTGGCGACGTCCTCCGGCTCACGGACGACGTCGCTGACGGCCTGGTAGACCTCGGCGAAGTGCGGGAAGTCGCGGAACTCGTAGAAGTCGCGCAGCGCTTCGGCGGTACGCGGCAGGGGGCTGTCGGGGTGGCGCGCGGCCAGTTCCAGGACGGTCGGGACGGACGCGGAACCTACCAAATGAACGTGAATTTCGACCTTCGGGAGCTGGTCGATGAAGGCGTGGATCTCCGGCATGTCCGCGAACGTAACAGCAGGTCGAAGCCGAAGGCATCCCTTAGCGGGCCAATCTGACACGAAGACGTCAGGATGCTGCTGTTCTGACGATGGCGGTGGGTAGCGTCGCCGCGAAAGGACCTACGACGAGCGGAGACCGATGGCTGATCGCAAGCACGGGCGGCCCGCCCCGCCGACCGAGAGCACCGTGCGCTCGGAGGTGTGGGACGGGCGCGACCTGTCCGGCGAGGAGCATGAGCGGGTCGCGTTCGTCGAGGTGGACATGACGGAGGCTTCCGGGCGGGGCGCGGTGTTCGCCGAGTGCACGTTCCGCGGGGTGCGGTTCAACGCCTCCACGCATGTGGATGCGGCGTTCGTGAACTGCACGTTCGTGCGCTGCTCGTTCTTCGACGCGACGTTCACCGGGTGCAAGCTCGTCGGGAGCATGTTCGACGGGTGCTCCTACGGGCTGCTGAAGGTGTCCGGCGGCGACTGGTCGTTCACCGGCCTGCCGGGGGCGGACCTGCGCGGCTCGACGTTCCACAACGTGCGGCTGCGGGAGGCGGACCTGACGGGGGCGCGCTGTGAGAAGGTGACCTTCCGGGACGTGGACCTGTCGGGGGCGTGGCTGCACCGGGCCGACCTGACGGGCTGCGACCTGCGCGGCAGCGACCTGTCCGCGCTCGACCCGCGGACCACGGCCGTCGCCGGGGCGATGATCGACGCCTACCAGGCCGTCATGCTCGCGGAAGCGTTCGGGTTCACGGTCCGGGAGGGCTGAGGGACGCCTCGCGGGCGTCGAGCAGCTCGTCCCAGTGCTCCTCGGCCCAGGCGCAGAACTCGTCGATCTGGCCCAGCAGGCTCCGGCCGAGCGGGGTCAGCGCGTACTCCACGTTCTGGGGCGCGTGCACGGTGCGGACGACCATCCCGTCGCGTTCCAGCCTGCGCAGGGACTGGGTGAGGGCCTTGGCGCTGGCGCGGCGCAGCGGCACCCGCAGTTCCGAGAAGCGCCGGGGCCCGTCCTCCAGGCAGCGGATCACCATCGCCGCCCACTTGTCCCCGAAGCGGAAGGGCACCACGGCGGACGGGCAGACGGGGTCGAACATGTCCGGATCGAGGGGCGGCCTCATGATCTCCACGGTACCGGTATCCGATCGGTAACCAGGGTCCCGGCTAGCGTCCGCGGCGAACGACCGGACATCGGGACAGGGAGTTGCAGCATGGGCAAGATCATCGTTTTCGGGGCGGGCGGCCGGGCCGGTCGGGCGGCGGTCGCCGAGGCCGTGCGGCGCGGCCACGAGGTCACGGCGGTCGTCCGCGACCCGGCCCGGCACCCGGACCTGGCGGCGGCGATCCCGGCGGGGCGGGTGGCC
>DATADI010000076.1:0-12854 GCA_036258615.1 Thermomonospora sp.
TGGGCGGACGACGCCGGGTTGACGCGGGGTGCTCGGGGCCGCCCACCCCTACAGCCGGGGGCTGCACGAAATCGGGGCGGACGTGTGGGCGTGGCTGGAGCCGGACGGCGGGTACGGGCGCAGCAACGCCGGTCTCGTCCGCGGCCGGGGCTCGTCGTGGCTGGTCGACGCCCTCTTCGACCTGCCGATGACCGAACGGATGCTGGCCGCGATGGCCGAGGTGACCGTCGGCGCGCCCCTCCGCGACGCCGTCCTCACCCACGCCGACGGCGACCACACCCACGGCACCCAGCTTCTGGGGCCCGAGGTGCGGATCCTCGCCGCGGCCGGGACGCGTCGTTCCGGTTCGGCGGCATCCGGCTGCGCATGCCGGACGAGACCTTCGACCGAGAGGTCACCCTGGACGTCGGCGGACGCGAGGTGGGGGTCACGAACCTCGGGCCCGCCCACACCGCCGCCGACGCGGTCGTGCACGTCCCCGACGCCGGGGTGGCTGTTCGCGGGGGACCTGCTGTTCATCGGCGGCACGCCCGTCGTGTGGGCCGGGCCGACCGGCAACTGGATCGCCGCCTGCGACACGATGGTCGCCCTGGGCGCGCCCACCGTCGTCCCCGGCCACGGCCCCGTCACCGACCCCGACGGCATCCGCGCGTCCCCGACTACCTGACCCACGTCATCGCCCAGGCCGACGCCGCGCACTCCCGGGGTCTCTCCTGGAGCGAGGCCGCCGCCGCGATCGACCTGGACGAGTACGCGACCTGGCTGGACGCCGAACGCGTCGTGGTCAACGTCTACAAGCGCTACCGCGAGATCGACCCCGAGACGCCCGTGCTCGACCGGCGGGCGCTGCTGGCGGCGATGGCACAGTGGGACCCCGACCGGGGGCGATGAGGCCTCACCCGCCGGATCCGGCGTGGATGACCTGGCCGATGCCGTGCAGGTTGCCTTCGCTGTCACGGAACCACGCGGCCCGCTCACCGATGCCCCCGGCGGAGGGATAGTTCCCCTTCACCTCGGCGATCCCGTCAACGGTACGCAGACCGGGCACGTCGTACTCCTCGAACACCACCCCGCGGGAGCGCAGCGTCGCGACCACCGTCTCGATGTCCGGCACCTGCCACGCCATCTGGGTGTGCGTGCCGGACGGCCGTCCCGCCGACTGGAACAGCGCGAACACCGCCGTGCCCACCTGGTAGCGCAGGCCGCCGGGCCGTGTCTCGGCGGGCTCCAGGCCGAGCTTCTCGGAGTAGAAGCGGCGCGCACGGTCGAGGTCCTGCGCGGGCAGGCGGGTCGCCACGCTCGTCGCGACCATCCCCTCGGCCTGCTCGCCCAGGCGCGCCCGGCGGGCGGCCCAGTACGCGGGGGTCAGTTCGATGATCTGCAGGTGATTGCCGTCCGGGTCGATCGCGGTCGCGAACCACGCCCCGGCGGCCTCCCGGTACTCCAGCGCCGCCAGCCAGGTCACTCCGAGGGAGTCGAGATGCCGGGCGGTCGCGCGGGCGTCGGCCACGTGGAAGTTGATGATCACCCGGGCCGGTTCGGGGGTCCGTTCGGCCACGTCGTCCCGGCCGTCGATCAGCACGGCGACCCCGCCGAAGTGCAGGAAGCCGTCCCCGTCGGCGGTCACCCCGAACGCGCGCTCGTACCAGGCGCGGAGCCGGTCGGGCCGACTGCTGGCCAGCAGAAGGCTGCCGATGGCGGGCACCGGCATCGAGGTCTGGTCCACGATCGCTTCCCCTTGCTCGAATGTCGTCACGAACCTTCAGACCACGGCATGCCCCGAAAGTCATCGGTCCACGTGACGCGCGGTCGCCCGCTCCTCCAGCGTGGGGGTGAACGTCAGGGCGCTGAGGACGTCGCCAGGAAGGTGCGGAGCGTCCCGATGAGCTGGGCGTCATGAACGCTGCCGTGTCGGAGCAGCGGGCCGAGTTGTTCGTCGACATAGTCGTGCAGGGGCGCGGGGTCGTCCAGCGTGATGAGAAAACGCATGGCACCGAGGTCGTCGGCGCGGACGACGGCCTCGGCACGTCCGGAGAGCGTCGCGAAACGGGCGCAGGCCAGCGCCTCGCGGAGACCCCGCGGCAGGTCGGTGGTCAGGCGGCTCAGGCCGACGGCGCAGTGGCCGACAGTCTCGGCCAGGACGTGCAGCAGCGGGCCGAGCCGGTCATCGATCGACCGGGGCGTCGCCAGGGCGACCCGCCCCGGGCCCAGCGAGGCCAGCAGCATGGCCCGTGGTGCCGGGCCGAGCACACGGGCGGTCGCGAGGTGCATGCCGCGCAGGTCGATGTCGTCCTCGGTCGTCTCGAGCACGGCGATGCGGTGCGGATCGCCGGCGTCGAAACCGAAACGCGCCGCCCGGGCCTTGAGCCGCCGGTCCATGGGGGCGGTTCGGCTCAGCAGTTCGTCCAGCAGTTCTCCGCCGAGCCGCCATTCGACCTCCTGCGCGGTGCGTTCCTTGAGCAGCTCGACGGCCAGGACGGTCGCGCCGTGTTCGAGGGTCCGGCTGTCCAGCTCGTCCAGTGGCGCCGGGCCGGTGACGAGGACCTGGCCGAGTTTCTCCCCGCCCGCCATGATCGGTGCCGACTGCGCGACCGTCGTGTCGGAGGCGGCACCTCCGTGGTGGCGGCGGAACGACGCGACCACGTCCTGTTCTATGGTCACGCCGCGGCCGAGGAGTTCCGCCAGCATGTCGCCGAGACCGTTGAGGCCGGTCTGTTTCAGGCCGGCGTCGGTCAGCCTGCGGTGAATGGCCTCCGACTCCTCCAGGAGCCTGGTCTTGACGTCGAGGTGTTCGAGCAGCCGGCTGTTCTCGATGGCGATCGACGCCTGCCCGGCCAGGGCGGTCACCAGGGACGCCTCCCGGCCGCCGACCATGCGCCCTTCACGCAGCATCGGGGCGCCGATGAGGGAGACGATGCCTTCCTCGAGAACCGCCGGCCGTACGCGCTCGGGGGTGCTTTGCGCATAGCGGGACCAACCGCGACGAGGCGGTGCTGCAACTCGACGGTCTCATGGGCGGAGCGGAACCGTCCCCCGAGGCGGGCGAGGCCGTGCTGGCGCGATCACCGCGCACACCGGCCAGCATCAGACCTGGGTCGCGTTCATCGCGAACGGCCGACCGGAGCACCGCGACCTGCCGACCTGGCCGCGCCACACGCCGCATGCCCGGCACACGATGCTGCTCGACCCCCAGGGGAGCACGGTCGCCGCCGATCCCGGCCGCCGTCAGCGAGAGCTGTGGGAACGCCCGGGACCGACCTGACAGGGACGACCGTCACCAGGCGTCGACGAACAGGCCCTCGGGCCTCCCGGGCGGCACGGGCGTGGAGCGCAGGGCGCGCGACAGCCAGGCACGGGTGTCGGCCGGGTCGATCACCGCGTCGATCTCCAGGTGGGCGGCGACGTTGACGGCCCGGCCCTGCGCGTAGGCGAACGCGACCATGTCCTGGAACGCCTTCTCCCGTTCGGCCGGGTCGGCGATGGCCTCCAGCTCACGGCGCATGGCCAGCCGGACGGCGCCCTCCAGGCCCATGCCGCCGAACTCCCCGGTGGGCCAGGAGACGTTGAGCGCCGGACGGTGGAAGCCCCCGCCGGTCATCGCCTGCGCGCCCAGCCCGTACCCCTTGCGCAGGGCGACGGCGAACAGCGGCACCGTCAGCTTCGCCGACCGCAGGAACAGCCGGGACATGCGCCGGACGGCGGCCTCGCGTTCGGAGTCGGGGCCGACCATGAAGCCCGGCGTGTCCACGAGCGAGAGCACCGGCAGGCGGTGCGCCTCGCACAGGTTGAGGAAGCGGGCCGCCTTGTCGGCGCCCTCGGCGGTGATCGCCCCGCCGAGCACGGCCGGGTCGTTGGCCAGCACACCGAACGTCCGGCCCGCGAACCGCGCCAGCGCCGTGATCATGCCGGGGGCGAACGCGCGGCGCAGTTCGAGCACCGAGCCGGTGTCGGCGAGCGTGGTGAGGACCCGGCGGACGTCGTAGACGCGCTTGCGGTCCTCGGGCAGCAGGAACCGCAGTTCCCGCTGGTCGGCGCAGGACCAGTCGGCGAGGTCGCCCTGGAAGTAGGCCAGGTAGCGGCGGGCCGCGTCGGTCGCCTCAGCCTCGTCCTCGACCACGAGGTCGCAGACCCCGTTGGCCTCCTGCACGTGAACCGGGCCGATGTCCTCCGGCGCGTAGGTGCCCAGGCCGCCGCCTTCGATCATGGCGGGGCCGCCCATGCCGAGGTTGGTGGACCGGGTGGCGATGATGACGTCGCAGCACCCCAGCAGCGCCGCGTTCCCGGCGAAGCAGCGGCCGTTGACGACGCCGACGAGCGGAACCCGCCCGCTGAGCGCCGCGAACCGTACGAACGTGGGGGTGCCCAGGCCCGTCACCCAGGTCGTGTCGGTGTCGCCGGGGCGGCCCCCGCCTCCTTCGGCGTACAGCACCAGAGGCCAGGCCCACCGTTCGGCCAGTTCGAGGAGGCGGTCGAGCTTGTGGTGGTTGTGGAAGCCCTGCGTACCGGCGAGCACCGTGTAGTCGTAGGCCGCCACCGCGCAGGTCGCGGCGTCGCCGAACAGGTCCGCGTTCACGGTGCCGACCCCGGTGATCAGGCCGTCGGCGGGGCTGCGCCGCAGCAGTTCCTCCTCGCTGCGGCGGCGGCGCTGGGCGGCGAGGGCGAACGCGCCGTACTCGTTGAAGCTGCCGGGGTCCAGCAGCGCGGCGACGTTCTCGCGGGCGGTGCGGTGTCCCCGGGCGTGGCGTTTGGCGACCGCCTCCGGCCGTGCGGCGTCCTCGGTCAGCGACCACCGGTGGCGGACCTCCTCCAGCGCCGGGGGAACGCTGTCGAGGTCGTGGGGGAGGGCGTCGATGGGTCCGCCGGTGTCGTCCTGGCCCTCGGACGGCTCCAGGAACAGCACGGGATGCCCGTCGCCGACCGAGTCACCGACACGGACGACCAGGTCACGGACCTGACCCGCCGAGGGAGCCTCGACGGGGAACTGCATCTTCATGGCCTCGACGACAGCCACCACCTGACCGGCCCGGACGTTCGCGCCCGGCTCGACCTCCACGGCGGCCACGACACCGGAAGTCGGAGCCGCCACCGCCACGGTCCCCACCGGAGCGGCGGTCTGTGGAGCGTCCGTCTCGGGACGGTCGGCGGTGACCAGCTCGGGCAGGTGCGCTTCCAGCCATGTCGTGGTCACCTGCCCGCTCTGCATTTCGGGCCGTTCGAGCAGGGCGCGCAGCAACGCAAGGTTGGTCGTCACACCGTCGATGCGGAACTCGGCGAGCGCACGGGCCGCCCTCCGCCACAGCCCCGGCAGGTCACCGTCAGGCCGGGAGACGATGACCTTGGCCAGCAACGTGTCGAAGCCCAGGCTCGGCGCGAAACCGGGGTAGGCGAAGGTGTCCACCCGCAGGCCGGGCCCGACCGGCGGCTGGAAGGCGTGCAGGGTCCCGCCCGACGCCCGCACCCGGCCGTCCGGGGACAGCTCCTCCATGTTGACCCGAAGCTGAACGGCCACGCCACGCGGAGGCGGAGGCGCGGCATCGAGCCCCAGGTCATGCAGCGTGGCACCCTCGGCGAGGCGGAGTTGGGCGACGACGAGGTCGACACCGGTCACCTCCTCGGTCACGGTGTGCTCGACCTGGAGACGCGGGTTGGCCTCGATGAAGAAGAACTCCCCGTCCGGCCCCACGAGGAACTCGACGGTGCACAGCCCCTCGTACCGCACCGCGCCCGTCAACCGCGTCGCCGCGTCCAGCAGCCGTTCCCGCAGCTCGGCGTCCAGGGCCGGAGCAGGGGCGATCTCCACGAGCTTCTGGTGGCGGCGCTGCACCGTGCAGTCGCGTTCCCACAGGTGGGCGACGTGACGCCCGTCGCCGACGATCTGCACCTCGATATGGCGCGCGTTCTCGACGAGCGCTTCGACGTACAGGCCGTCCTCCCCGAAGGCCGCCAGGGCTTCGGCGCCCGCCGCCGTGTACGCGCCCGGCAGGTCCGCCTTGTCGCGGACGACCCGCATGCCGCGGCCACCGCCGCCCGCGACCGCCTTGACCATCACCGCGCGGCCGTTCAGGGAGGCCATGAACGCCTCAGCGTCCTCCAGCGTGGTGGCTTTCCGGGTGCCCGGAACGACCGGCACGCCCACCCGTTCGGCCAACGCGCGTGCGGCGGCCTTGTCCCCGAACAGCTCCAGCGTCTCGGCCGCCGGGCCGACGAACACGATGCCCGCCTCCCGGCACCGCCGGGCGAACTCGGCGTTCTCGCTCAGGAACCCGTAGCCCGGGTGCAGATGCGTCGCCCCGGCCCGGACGGCGACCTCGAGGACCCGTTCCATGTCCAGATACGCCGCGGCTCCCCGGCCAGGCAGCGGGTGCGCCTCGTCGGCGTGCCGCACATGCAGCGACGCGGCGTCGTCCTCAGAGTGGACCGCGACCGAACGCCACCCCAGATCCGAGGCCGCCCGCGCGACCCGTACGGCCACCTCACCACGGTTGGCGATCAGCAAGGCAGGACGATCGGGACGCCGGCCGGTCACCTGGCGATCCCGGTCGCCCGGTCCACCAGGATCCGCACGGCGTCGCCGAACATGCTGAACGCCGGGTTGGTGGTCTGCCCGGCGCGGTACCGGGCCCAGATCTGCTGGGCGATCACCGCGAGCCGGAACAGCCCGTACACCTCGTAGAACGTCCAGTCGCCCATCGGCAGCCCGGTGCGGGCCAGGTAGCGCTCGACCATCCGCTCGCGCGTGGGGATGCCCGGCAGGTGCGTCGGCTGGCGGCGCAGCAGCCCGTAGAACGGCTCGTCGTCGGCGGTGATCCAGTACGCCATCGACGCGCCCAGGTCCATGAGCGGATCGCCGACGGTCGCCATCTCCCAGTCGAGCACGCCCGCCACGCGCGGGTCCCCGGACAGGTCGAGGACGAGGTTGTCGAGCTTCCAGTCGCCGTGCAGCAGCCGGGCGGCCACGTCGCCGGGCTGGTGCTCGTCCAGCCACGCCATGACCGCCGCCCCGTCCGGCACGTCGTCGGTGAGGGCCGCGCGGTACCGGCGCGACCAGCCCTCGACCTGGCGGCGGACGTATCCGGGCCCCTTGCCCAGCCCCGCGAGTCCGGCGGCCTCGACGTCCACCGAGTGCAGGTCGGCGAGCGTGTCGATGACCATCTCGCCGAGGCCGCGCGCCTGCGCCTCGTCCAGCGTGACGCCGGGCGGAAGCTCCGCGCCGAGGATCGTGCCGTACAGGCGTTCCATCACGTAGAACTCGCCGCCGATGACCGACGGGTCCTCACAGAACCCGTAGATGCGCGGCACCACGTCCAGGTGCGGCTTCAGCCCCTGCTGCACCCTCACCTCACGGCCCATGTCATGCGCGGACCTGGCCTTGGTGCCCCGTGGCGGTCGGCGCAGCACCAGTTCACGGTCCTCGTAGACGAGCAGGTACGTCAGGTTCGAGGCGCCGCCCCGGAACTGCCGCACCTCCGGAGGGCCCCCGGCGTCCGCCAGCTCGGGGACCCGGCCGGTGAGCCAGGCGTGCACGGCGGCGACGTCGAACGCGTCCTCCTCGCGGACGTCGGTCACCGGGGCAGGGGCGGCCGGGCCGCTGGTCATGGCACCTCCGCGGGTGATTGACGGGCATACCGGGCGGTCGGTACGTTCCCCGAACATACCGCTCGGTCGGTACCGGAGTGCATCCGCCCCCCGCCTTTCGCGGCCTCGCAGAGGAGCACAGCATGAGCTTCAACCTGGCGACCGTTCTGGTCGAGTCCCGCCGGTCGGCCCCGGACAAACCGCTCTGCCATATCGCCGACCTCTCCTTCAGCTACGCCCAGGTGGACGAGATCTCCGGACGTGTCGCGACCAGCCTGCGCGGCCTCGGGCTGGAACGCGGTGACAGGGTCGCGGTCCAGTTGCCCAACCTGCCGCAGTTCCTGTTCTGCTATTACGCGATCCTCAAGGCGGGGCTGGTGATGGTTCCGTTGAACCCGCTGCTGAAGGCCCCCGAGGTCGCCTACCACCTGGCCGATTCCGGGGCGAAGGTGCTGGTCACATTCGAGACGTTCGCCGACGAGGCCGTCAAGGGGGCGGCGCAGGCGCCCGGCGTCCAGGTCTTCGTGGTCAACCTGCCGGGGAACGACCAGCGCCCCGAGGGCACCCGGCATTTCGACGAACTGTATTTCGCCGACGACACCGGGGAGATCGCGGCCACCAGCGCGGACGACACGGCCGTCCTGCTGTACACCAGCGGCACCACCGGCCGTCCCAAGGGCGCGGAACTGACGCATTTCCAGCTCTACATGAACTGCACGGTCGCGGGGGAGCTGTTCGGATTCCGGGACGACGACATCGGGGTGGCGGTGGTGCCGTTGTTCCATGTCTTCGGGTTGTCGAGCGTGCTGAACGTGACCGTGCGTTTCGGCGGCACGATCGCGCTCGTCCCGCGTTTCGAGATGGAACCGGTGCTGGAGGCCATCGAACGGCACCGCTGCACCATCTTCGTCGGCGTCCCGACGATGTACTTCAGCCTGCTGCACACCGACGCCACGGCCCATGACCTGTCGTCGCTGCGCGTGGGGATCTCCGGCGGGGCGTCCATCCCGGGCGAGGTCATCCGGGGCATCGAGGAGAAGTTCCCCGGCCTGGTGATCCTGGAGGGCTACGGCCTGTCCGAAACCGCCAGCACGACGACGTTCAACATCAACGCCGAGCAGCGGAAGGTCGGTTCCATCGGCAAGCCCGTCTGGGGCGTCGAGGTCCGCGTCGTGGACGACCAGGACCGGCCGCTGCCGCCGGGGCCCGACAACGTCGGCGAGATCGTCATCCGCGGCCACAACGTCATGAAGGGCTACTGGAACAACCCCGAGGCCACGGCCGACGCCCTCCGCGACGGGTGGCTGTACACCGGCGACCTGGGCTACGCCGACGACGAGGGCTACCTGTTCATCGTCGACCGCAAGAAGGACCTCATCCTGCGCGGCGGCTACAACGTCTACCCCCGCGAGGTCGAGGAGGTCCTCTACACCCATCCGGCCATCGCGGAGGCCGCCGTGATCGGCCGCCCCGACGACCGCCTCGGCGAGGAGGTCGTGGCGTGCGTGGCCTTCAAGCCCTCCGCCACCGCCACCCCGGAGGAGATCATCGACTTCTGCCGGGAGCGCCTGGCCGCCTACAAGTACCCGCGGGAGGTCCGGATCCTCGACACCCTGCCGACCGGCTCCACCGGCAAGATCCTCAAGACCGCCCTCCGCGCGCAATGACCGCGATCGGGTCGGGTCAGGATCGGGTGCGGGCGGTGGCGATGGCCGCCGGGATGATCGCCAGGGTCAGGACGCCGCCGCCGAGGGCCAGCAGCGGGTAGCCTCCGGCGGCGACGACGAGGCCCGAGGCCATGCCGCCCGTCGCACCGGCGATGGCGATGGAGACGTCCACGAGGCCCTGCGTCCTGGCGCGGGTGGCGGGTGGGACGGCGTCGGTGATGATCGCGGTGCCGGTCACGAGGCCGAGGTTCCAGCCCAGGCCCAGCAGCGCGAGGGCGACCGCGAAGGCGACGACGGAGTCACCGGGGGCGAGGGCCGCGACGACTCCGGCGGCCGACAGGGTCAGCCCGGAGGACGCGGCGACCGGGAGGCGGCCGTACCGGTCCACCAGCCAGCCGGTCAGGGGCGAGGGCAGGTACATCGCGCCGATGTGGATGCCGATGACGAGGCCGGAGGCGGCGGTGCCGTGGCCGTGGTCGTGCATGTGGATCGGCGTCATCGTCATGATCGCGACCATGACCAGCTGGGTGAGCACCATGACCAGCGCGCCGACCGCGACCCCGGAGCCACGCCCTTCGACCGCGGGAGGCGGCCGGTCGTCGGCGGCGCCCGGTCGCGCGTGCGCCAGGGTGCGGGCCAGCAGCAGCGGGTCGGGACGCAGCCAGACGGCCAGCACCAGGGCGGCCGTCCCGTAGGCGGCACCGGCGAGCAGGAACGGCCCGGCCAGGTGGGGGATGCCGAGGGCCTGGGCCAGGTCGCCGGTGGGTGCGGCGAGGTTGGGGCCGACCACGCCGCCCAGGGTGGTGGCGACCAGGACGGCGGACACGGCGCGGGCACGGTGCTCGGGGGCGGCCAGATCGGCCCCGGCGTAGCGGGCCTGCAGGTTGGTGGCCGTACCGGCGCCGTAGACGAACAGCGCGAGGAACAGCAGGACCGCGTTGCCGACGACGGCGGCGGCGATGACGCCCGCGCTGCCGACCGCACCGGCCAGGTACCCGGCGGCCAGGCCGGGGCGGCGACCACGGGCCTGGGAGAGGTTCCCGACACCGACGGCCGCGAGCGCGGATCCGGCGGTGCCCACGGCACTGGGCAGACCGGCGAGGCCGGTGGAGCCGAGCATGTCCTGCGCGAGCAGGGCGCCGACGGCCACCCCGGCCGCCAGTCCGGCACCGCTGAGGATCTGGGCGGTGACCAGGACGATGAGGATGCGGCGCTGCGCCGGGGGTCGCGGGACGTCGTGGACCCTTGTCACGGAGGCGTTCTCGGTGGGCGTGCTCAACCCAGATCGCCCAGGTCCAGGCGGTCGGCCAGCCCTGCGGCGGTGAAGGCGGCGACCAGTTCGTCACGGCCCTCGGTGAAGTGCGCCCAGCCGTCGTAGTGGACGGGCACCACCCGGCGGGCCCCGAGGATCCTGGCGGCCTCGGCCGCCTGGGCGCTGTCCAGGACGATGGGAGCGCCGTCGAAGAGGACGGAGAAGCGCGGAGCCCCGGCGAAGAGGATGGCGGTGTCCACCGGGCCGAAGCGCTCGGCGATCTCCCCGACCACGTCGAGCGAGGCGTTGTCGCCGCTCACGTAGACGGTGGGCAGGCCGTCCCCGGTCAGGACGAAGCCGACGACCTGGCCGGTGATCGGTTCGACCTCCTCGCGGGGGCCGGGCCCGTGCACGGCGGGCACACCCGTGACGGTGACCGTGCCGCCGCCGGGCCGGTCCAGCACGACCGGCTCCCAGTCGGCGAGCCCCTTGGCGCCCTGCCCGAGCCGCCGCCCGCCCCCGGGAGTGGTGAGGGTGAGCGGAACGTCGGCGAGCAGCGCCCGGCCGGAGTCGTCGAGGTTGTCGGGGTGCTCGTCGTGGGAGAGCAGGACCACGTCGATCCGCCCCAGGTCGGCCGGTGCGACGGGGGAGGGCACCGTCTTGGTGAGCATCCCGCCCGGCACGTGGTGGTCGCCGGGGGCGTCGAACGTCGGGTCGGTCAGGAAGCGCAGGCCACCGTACTCGAACAGGGCGGTCGGGCCGCCGAGGACGCGGACGGGGAACCGCTCAGGACGCGTGCCGATACCGGCCATGCCACACCTCACGGATGAGTAGTGATTTATCCGTGATGGACGGTACGGGGTTCTCACGGACGAACGCAACCCGTACCATGAGAGTCATGCGCGAGACCCTGCCCGCCGAGCCCGCGTTGCCCCCCGCGCCGGGAGCGGAGGACCACCTCGCCCTCGACTTCGTCAACAGCGCCATCGCGCTGCCCGGCGGGCAGTTCGTCGACCTCCTCGGCACCCCCGAGGGGACGAACCGGTGGCTCGCCGAACGCGGCCTCGCTCCGGCCGATGCCGGGGTGCAGGAGATGTGCGCGACGCAGCTGCGCTCCCTGCGCGAGAACGTCAGGTCGCTCTTCGCCGCCCGTGTCGCCGGGCTGCCCGCCCTGCCCGCCGCGCTGTCGGCCGTCAACGACGCGCTGAGCAGGGCCCCCACGGCCGCCCTGCTGCACTGGGACGAGAAGAACGGCCCCTACCGCCAGACGCCGTGCCCCACCAACGAGATCCTCGACCACGCCCTCGCGACCCTCGCGGCCAACGCGGCCGACCTCCTCACCGGCCCCGACGCCGACCGCCTCACCGCGTGCGGTTCGACCCCGTGCAACCGCTACCTGCTGCGCCACGGCCGCCGCCACTGGTGTTCCACCCGCTGCGGCGACCGTGCCCGCGCCGCCCGCGCCTACGCCCGCCGCACCCAGCCGAAGCCCGCCTGACGAACGTCCCGCCACCCGAACTCGTCACCCGGTCTCACCCCCACTGGCCGGGCGTGGGGTCCCCGGCGGCGTCGGTGAAGACCTGCCCGGAGCCCGTGGAAATGCGCTTGTTCGTCGTTCCGGCACGGCCTACCTTGCCGAGGTGGATCTCTTCTCACGCTCGTGGACGGCGTTGCGCACGGCGGTGGACGAACTGTCCGGCGAAGACTGGGAACGGCCGTCCGGCTGTACCGGCTGGCTGGTGCGGGACCTGGTGTGCCACCTGGTCATCGACGCCCAGGACGTCCTGATCACCCTCGTCACGCCCGCCGACACCGAACCGACCGTGGACGCGGTCACCTACTGGAACCTGGTCGAGCCCCCGACCGGTGAAGACCCGCTCGACGCGCTGATCCCCCGGCTGGCCGCCGCGTACGGCGACCCTGACCTGCTGAAGTTCCACTTCGACGACGTCGGGTCCGCCGCCGGGCGCGCCGCCGAACTCGCCGATCCGGGCGTCTGTGTCAGCACCCGCGACGAGGTGCTGACCGTCGGCGACTACCTTTCCGCGTACGTCCTGGAATGGACGTTGCACCACCTCGACCTGATCGCGCACCTGCCCTCGGCCACCGAACCGCCCGCCGAGACCCTCGCAGCCGCCCGCGCGGCGCTGGAGAAGATCGCCGGGTCGCCGCTACCGGCGTCCTTCTCCGACAGGGACGCGCTGCTGATCGGGACCGGACGCCGCACTCCGACCGACGCCGACAAGGCCGCACTGGGCGAACTGGCCGCGAGAATCCCGTTCGTACTCGGCTGAACGATCCAGCGGTGAGAAACCGAGAAATCACGCCCTGGCGTCGTCATTGACGCGGACCCGGGGGGG
>DATADI010000077.1:0-5904 GCA_036258615.1 Thermomonospora sp.
GTCCTGCTCGCGCACCCGCAGCGGGCGCTGCGGCACCACGGCGGACGCGGGGGTCGGGGCCTGGTGCGGCACCACGATGGTGCCGAGCACCGCCACGCCCATCCGGTCGAGGGCGCGGGCGGCCTCGTCCACGTCCTCGCGGGTGGCCACCGGGACCTCCACCACCACCAGGGCGGCGTCGGCGGCCTCGGCGATGGCCTGGGCGTCCGCGCTGCTCTTGGTGGGCGGCGCGTCGATCACCACATAGTTGGCGATCTTGCGGAGCTGCTCGACCACGCTGACCATCAGCTTGGTCTGCAGCTGCTCGTAGGCCAGGTCGGTCTCCTGGCCCGGCTGGATCACCCACAGCCGGTTCTGCGCGCCCGAGCGGGCGGCCACGTCGCGCAGCGTCTTGCGGCGCAGCAGCACCTCCGCCAGGCCGATGCCGGGCTGCACCTCGGTCAGCCGGGCCGACTCGGCCGAGTGCAGGTCGGCGCACACCAGCACGACGCGGGACTCGGTGCGCGCCAGCGCCGCCGCCAGGTTCGCCGCGGCCAGGCCCGCGCCGGGCCCCTCGGTGGCGCTGCTGACCAGCACCACGTGGTGGCCGTGGCCGAGGGTGGCGGTGATCTGGTGGCCCAGCTCGTGGACCTCCTGGCCGCTGCGGCTGCGGGCGGGCAGCAGGCCGAGCCGGGGCGCGCCCTTGGGCCGTCGCAGCTCCAGCAGCACCGGCAGGTCCAGCAGGCGTTCCACGTCGCCGCCGCTGCGCACCCGGGTGTCGAACCGGTCACGGGGCATCGCCGCGCCGACCCCGATCAGCAGGCCCAGCATCAGCCCGCCGGTCAGGTACAGCGGGACGTTCGGGCCGCTGGGGCTGGTCGGCACGGTGGCCGCGCTGATCACCCGGCCCGGCGTGATGGTGGTGGTGTTCAGGGTGTCCAGCCGGCCGGTCATGTCGGTGATCTGCCGGCTCATCACCCGCTGCTGGGCCTCCTCGTAGGTGCGCGCCGCGCCGCGCAGCCGGCCGATCCGGTCCAGGCTGATCTTGCTGCGCTTGCGCAGCTCCTCGATCTTGGTGGAGATGACGGTGATCTGGGCCTTGAGGTTGGCCTGCGCCGAGGCGGTCCGCCGGTTCAGGTACGCCTGGGCGAAGATGTTGGCGCCGTTGGCGGCGGTGCGCGGGTCGCCGTCGGTGTAGCTGATGTTCAGCACGCCGGAGTTCGGCGGCACGGAGACCGTCACGTGCGACAGCAGCTGGTCCTCCGAGCCCCCGTACTTCAGCAGCCGCTTGGCCTCCTGGGTGACCTCCAGGGACTTGGCGACCTGGGCCTCGGTGTCGAGGTTGACGTTGCTGGTGGACTTGGAGCCCAGCACCTGCGGGAGGTCGTCGAAGCCGGTGGAGGTCACCAGCACCTGTGCGGAGGCGGTGTACTCCTCGGCGAGGGTGAAGGTGTAGCCGGCCACCAGCGCGAGCACCCCGGCCGCGCAACCCGCGATCAGCCGCCACCGGCGGCGGACGAGACCGCTGTAGTCGGCGAATTCCTTGGACGGCGGTGGGCTCGACGCCACCTCGGCTCCCTTCCACGCTCACCACTGGCCTGGGCCGCGCGCTCGGCACCGGTGAGACGTGAGTTCGGATCGGAGGGTCCTGGCGGGGAGACTCGGCCGCGCGGCGTAGATCGTACTATAGCCGCCGTTTGCGCAGGTCTGGCGGGAACGAGCCGCAACGGTCCCGGTGGTGAAGCGGCTGTCCGTATTCGGTGACCATTCGCGGCCGGAGGACAACGGTCAACCCATCCGTCTGGTGATCGTCATTCGAGATCGCTAAGGTGCCCCAAAGCGGCGTCCTGATCGGTATCAGTCGGATAACTGCGAACCTGACGGACCGGTGTCTGCGGGACCGTAGAGGCAGCTTTCCCCCAGAAGGCACACGAGGAGGCACAAGTGTCGCGTACGCGCCGTGACACGGCGATGGCGGTGACGGTCCTGACGGCCGCGGGACTCGTCGCGGCGGCACCGGCGGGAGCCGGGTCGTCGGCCGCCACGGTGGCCGCCGCGGGGCCGGGAGCGAGGCTGCCCGTCGAGGTCCCCCTCGGCGGCACCCCCAACATCGAGCCGAACCAGGGCGGCTGGGCGGGCGTGGTGCGCGCCCTGGCCCGGGTCGGCAACAAGGTGATCGTGGGCGGCAAGTTCAAGGTGGTCAAGCAGGGCACCACGAACCACACCGTCACGCACCTGCTGGCGATCGACGCGACCACCAAGCGGCTGGACCCGAAGTTCAAGCCCGTCCTGGACGGTGAGGTGCAGGCCCTGGCACCCGCGCCGGGCGGCACGTCGGTGCTCGTCGGCGGCACCTTCAACAACGTGAACGGCAAGCCCCGGCCCAAGCTCGCCCGGCTGAACCTCGGCAACGGCCAGGAGTTCAACGACGGCAAGTGGAAGACGCCCGGCGTCAAGGGCGGCGCGGTCTTCGACATCGAGCAGGCCGCCGGGCGCCTCTACATTTCGGGCCAGTTCACCAGCGTGGCGGGCCAGAGCCGTAAAGGGCTGGCGGCGCTCCACCTGACCACCGGTGCGGTGTCGCCGAAGTTCGGCGCGGTGCCGTTCACCGGAGTGCACAACGGCGGCGTCACCCAGGTGCGGCGCATCGAGGCCACCCCGGACGGCACGAAGATGTTCGCGATGGGCAACTTCCGCACCGTCGGCGGCCAGGAGCGCAGGCAGCTCGCCCGCCTGAACCTCGGCGGCGCCTCCGACAGCCTCGACACCACCTGGCGCACCACCGCGTTCGCCAGCGCCTGCAACACCGCGTTCGTGAGCTACGTGCGCGACATGGCGATGTCGCCCGACGGCAAGTACATCGCCATCGCCACCACCGGCGGCCCGTACGGCACCAGCACGCTGTGCGACAGCGCGTCCCGCTGGGAGACCAACGCGACCGGCGACGACGTCAAGCCCACGTGGGTGAACTGGACGGGCGGCGACACGCTCGACTCGGTGGCCATCTCCGACGCCGCCGTGTTCGTCGGCGGGCACCCGCGCTGGTCCAACAACCCGCACGGCGCCGACACCTCCCGTGCCGGGGCGGTGACCCGGCCGGGCATCGCCGCGCTCGACCCGCGCAACGGGCTGCCCTGGTCGTGGAACCCGGGCCGTGACCCGCGCGGCGACGGGGCCTGGTCGCTGCTGGCCGCCCCGGACGGGCTGTGGGTCGGCAGCGACACCAACCTGTTCGGGCCGCCGAGCGCGTCGAAGTTCCGCGGCAAGATCGGCTTCTTCCCGTACGCGGGCGGCAAGGTCGTCCCGGACGACGCCACCAAGGCGCTGCCCGGCAAGGTGTACGTGGCCGCGCCCGGCAGCGGGTTCTCCCGGCAGAACAAGCTGGTCTCCCGCACCTTCGACGGCACCACCGCCGGGCCGGTGGTGACCGAGGCGGTGTCCGGGCTGGACTGGTCGACCGTGCGCGGGACGATGCTGATCGACGGCGTGCTGTGGTACGCCAAGTCCGACGGCCGCCTCTACAAGCGCACCTTCAACGGCACCGCCCTCGGGCCCGAGATCTACGTCAACCCGTACTCGATCCCGGTGTGGGACGCCGACGAGCCCACCTGGAAGGGCACGCCGACCGACTTCTACAGCATCTTCCAGGCCGGGCGCGTGCAGGGGATGTTCTTCTCCGACGGCCGCATGTACTACACCAAGTCCGGCAGTGACGCCCTGTACTACCGGGCGTTCACCCCGGAGAGCGGCATCCTGGGCGTCGAGAACGTGGCCGCGTCGTCCGGCTGGGACGACGTGGAGGGCATGTTCCTGTCCGGCGGCAAGCTCTACTACGTCGGCGACGACGGCAAGCTGTTCGCGGTGCCGTTCACCGGCGGCGTGCCGAGCGGCACCCCGACCCTGGTGAGCAACGAGGACTGGCGCGGACGCGGCGTGTTCGTCGGTTAGCGCTTCGTAACGCCTGCGGAGGCCAGGCGTCCATCACAATGGTGGACGCCTGGCCTTGGACTTTTCGGACGGGGGGACCGGTTTCGGCATGGGCCTGACAAAGGGACGATGGGCGGTGCTCGTGGCCGCCCCCGGGGCGGTCCTGGTCGGGTTGGCGCTGTGGGCGGGCGTGCCGGATTCCGGTCGGCCCGATCCCCGGCCGGCGCGGGGCGACTGCCGGGTCTCCGACAAACTGGTGCCGCGCTGCGGCCTGTGGTGGGGCGTGGCGCCCGGCGTCTTCACCCGCAAGTCCACCGAGGAGGCCCTGGCCGACTTCGAACGGGCCACCGGGCGGCGGGTGCACCTCCTGCACATGTACCACCGGGACGGCCAGATCTTCCCCACCGACCGGCAGATCGCGATGGCCCGCGACCCGCGCGGGCGGCGGATGCTGTTCCTCAACTGGAAGCCCGAGCTGGGCCGTACGTGGGCGGAGGTCGCGGCGGGCGACCCCGAGGTCGACCGGCACATCGACGCCGTCGCCGCGCGCATCAGGGACGTCTTCCCCGAACGGTTCTTCCTCGCCGTCCACCACGAGCCCGAGGACGAGGTACGGCCCGACCCCGGGTCCGGGTTCACCGCGCACGACTACCGCGCCATGGTCCGGTACGTCATCACGCGGCTGCGGAACGCGGGCGTCGCCAACGCGGTGACGGTGATGGCCTATATGGGCGTCCCCAACCACGGGTCACAGCCCTGGTTCAACGACCTGTACCCCGGTGACGACGTCATCGACTGGGTGGCCGCCGACCTGTACGCCGACCGGTGGGTGTCGGACTTCGCCACGCTGGTCAACAAGACCCGGCCGGACTATCCGGACTGGCCGGGGTTCTACCGGTGGGCGACATCTCGGTTCCCGGGCAAGCCGCTGATGCTCGCCGAGTGGGGGACGGTCAACCGGCGACGCGATCCGGGGTTCAGCGCCCGGTTCTTCGCCTCGGTGCCCCGGCAGCTCCGCGACTACCCGAGGATCAAGGGCCTGCTCTACTTCGAGTCGCCCGACACCCCGGTCGGCGACACCCGCTGGAACGTGACCATGGAGTCGGCCCGCGAGTTCCGGCGGATCGCCCGCATGCGCGACTTCGACCGGCCCCGGCTGCCCTGACCCGCCGCGTCCGTCCCGTCGCCGAGCAGCGAACGCCCCGCGAAGACCACCACGCCCAGCAGCAGGTAGCCGTACACCCAGCCGCCGTACACGTCGGTGATCCAGTGCTTGTTCAGGTAGACGCGGGTGTAACCCTCCACGAACGCGAACGCCGCCAGCAGCGCCCACGCCGAGGCCCGCGCCCGCCGCCCCGCGCCGGTGTACGCCAGCAGCAGGAACACGATGGCCCCGTAGATCGAGATCAGCCGGGCGCAGCCGCCGGACGGGTAGGTGCCCAGCGTGGTCGGCGGGTGCCCCCGGTCGACCAGCGCGCCCAGGGCCGCCTGCTGGTACTTCTCCACCAGGATGGTCGTGCCGATCAGCACCGGCGGCACCCACCGCCGGGACCGCGCCATCGCCATCAGCACGAGGGCCCCGACGAGCCCTACGATCCGGGTCTGCCACACGTTGCCGGACTGCGTGACCAGCTTCATCGCGTCGGTCCAGGCGCCGGGCTCGACCGTCCGCGCCACCAGCTCGAACACCGGGACGTCGTGCGGCGCCTCAAGCCGCTGCCACACCTCGCCGAGCGGCAGGCACACCGCCGTCACCAGGAACGCCCCGGCCCCGTAGAACAGCACGAACGACCCGACGCCGCCCAGCGTCCGGTCCGCCTGGGCCCGTGCCTCCCGCAGCCGCGCCGCCCACGCCGTCGCCTCGTAGCGGGCCGTGAGCCGGGGCCCGGCGACGTACCCGGCGGCGAACACGAGCGGCGCGCCGAGCACGCACAGCACCAACCATCCGGTCACGTCAGGCGCCCGGCCCGCCCGCAGGGCCCCGTTCGCCCGCGTCCG
>DATADI010000078.1:0-2706 GCA_036258615.1 Thermomonospora sp.
CACAGCGGCCGGTCCTCCTCGGACAGCGTGCGCAGCGCCCCGTAGTAGAACGCGGCATTGGCCAACATGTCCACCACCGTCGGGCCCGCCGGCAACACCCGGTTCTCCACCCGCAGATGCGGGCGACCCTCGACCACGTCGTACACCGGACGGTTCCAGCGGTAGATCGTCCCGTTGTGCAGGCGCAGTTCGGCCAGGCGCGGTACGCCGCCGCCCTGCAACACCGCGACCGGATCCTCGTCGTCGCAGATCGGCAGCAGCGGCGGGAAGTACCGAACGTTCTCCTCGAACAGATCGAAGATGGACGTGATCCAACGCTCACCGAACCAGACCCGGGGGCGTACGCCCTGCGCCTTCAGCTCGTCCGGCCGGGTGTCGGTGGCCTGCTCGAACAGGGTGATGCGGGTCTCGTGCCACAGGCGACGGCCGAACAGGAACGGCGAGTTGGCGCCCAGCGCGACCTGGACGCCCGAGATGGCCTGGGCGGCGTTCCAGTACGCCGCGAACCCGTCCGGGCTGACCTGGAGGTGGAACTGGGCGCTGGTGCAGGCGGCCTCGGGGGCGATGTTGTCGATGTGGATCGCCAGGCGTTCGGGGCCGTCGATCCGGATGTGCATGTCCTCGCCGCGTGCCGCCAGGAACTGCTCGTTCAGCAGCTTGTAGCGCTCGTTCGCCGACAGGGCCTCCTCACCGATGTCGGACTCGCGCAGCGTCGGCAGGATGCCGACCAGCACCAGCCCGCCGCCCAGCTCCTGGGCGCGGGCCTCGGCGTGCTCCAGGTAGCCGAGGATCTCGCGCTCCAGCTCGCCGGTGCCCCCGCCGCCCAGCTCGCGCGGCGGGATGTTGATCTCGATGTTGAACTGGCCCAGCTCGGTCGCCCACGCCGGGTCGGCGATGGCCTTGAGCACGTCGGCGTTGCGCATCAGCGGCTCACCGCGCCCGTCCACCAGGTTCAGCTCGAGCTCCAGGCCGATGTGCGGCCGGTCGAACTCGAACTGCGACTCCCGGAGCATGCGGGCCAGCACGTCCAGGTTGCGGCGGACCTTGTCGCGGTACCGGCGGCGGTCCTCCCCGCTGATGGCGAACCGGGGCACGTCCTTGCCCATGCGCGACCCTTTCGATTCCGGACGAACAACTACAAAACGCTTCTCCTTTCCCAAGCACTGTCAAACCCCCGCCCGTCCTCCCGCAGTCCCCGGGACCGGGAGGGTGCCCGGCGGGGCCCGGCTGAACCACGGCGGGTCCGTGATGTGCCCGACGTCCGGGACGGCTCACTTCGGCGGCGCGGTGATGGTATGACGGAGTGCGTGCCCGGTGACGGTCCGTGGACGGGGGAGCGGTGATGCGGCTGCGGCCTCGGTCGATCCGCGTGCGGGACACGCTGATCGCGGCGGTGATCTCCGTTCTCGCGTTCAGCGCCCTGGCGGTGGCCCTGGACGTCATCATCCGGGACGTCGCGACCACGCAGATGATGCGCGAGACCCAGCTCGCCGGGCGCCGGGTCAGTGGCGCGGTCCGCGACGGGACGCTGACCTCACCGATCCCGCCCGCCGCCGCCGGGACCATCCTCCAGGTGGTGGACCCGGACGGCCGGGTCCGCAACAGCGACGCCGCGAGCCGGGGCCTCCCCCCGGTCAGCGCCCGCCGCCCGCCCGTCGAGGACCGCGTCCAGGACTACGTCGAGTGCGCCAGCCCCGCCCATGACGGCTGCCTGGTCGTCGAGGCGATCCGGTCCACCACCGCGCCGGACTCGGTGGTGGTGTACGCCGCCCGGCCGATGCCCGCCCTCCTCACCACCGGCCTGCTGGAGGCGCTGCTCGGCGCGGCGGTGGCCCTGCTGTCGGCGCTGGCCGCCTGGATCACCTGGCGGATGGTCGGCCGTACCCTGCGGCCCGTCGAGGCGATCCGCGCCCAGCTCTCGGAGATCAGCGCCAGCGACCTGTCCCGCCGGGTCCCGCAGCCGCCCGGCGAGGACGAGATCGCCCAGCTCGCCCGGACCGCCAACGAGACCCTCGACCGGCTGGAGAGCTCGGTCGCCCGGCAGCGGCAGTTCTCCTCCGACGCCTCCCACGAGCTGCGCACCCCGATCGCCGCGCTGCGCGCCAACCTGGAGGACGCGGCGATGCACCCGGACGACACCGACCTGGAGGCCGTGGTCCGGGCCGCCCTGCGGGACACCGACCGGCTGGAGTCGATCATCACCGACCTGCTGCTGCTGGCCCGCATCGGCACCGGCGGGGCGGCGGCCCAGGAGCTGATCGACTTCACCGACCTGGTCGCCACCGAGGTCGGCCGCCGGACGCCCCCCGTCGCCATCCGCACCGACCTGGGCCCCCCGCGCTGCGTGCGCGGCGTCCGCATGCAGCTCGCCCGCCTGCTGCACAACCTGCTCGACAACGCCGAACGCTACGCCGAGACCGCCATCGAGGTCGCCGTGACCGGCACCGACGCCCACCTCGTCCTCACCGTCACCGACGACGGCATCGGCATCGCCGAACCCGACCGCGAACGCGTCTTCGAACGCTTCACCCGCCTCGACACCGCCCGCAGCCGCGCCGCCGGCGGCACCGGCCTCGGCCTGGCCATCGCCCGCGACATAGCCAACGCCCACGGCGGCTCACTGCGGGTGGAGGAGAGCGAACGAGGCGCGAGGTTCGCCCTCTCTCTCCCCGTGTGGGGGGACGTGTCATTGTGGGGGGACGACCC
>DATADI010000079.1:0-12342 GCA_036258615.1 Thermomonospora sp.
GCGGTACCTGGGCGGGCTGACCACGCCGGAGGTGGCGCGGGCGTTCCTGGTCCCGGCGGCGACGATGGCCAAGCGGATCACCCGGGCCAAGAAGAAGATCCACGAGGCCAGGATCCCGTTCCGGGTGCCCGGCGCGGACGAGCTGCCCGACCGGCTGCCGGGCGTGCTGCGGGCGGTGTACTCGATCTTCACCGAGGGGTACGCCGCCAGCTCCGGACCGCACCTGCAACGGCCCGGCCTCGCGGAGGAGGCCATCCGGCTGGCCCGGATCCTGCGACGGCTGATGCCGGGCGAGCGGGAGGTGGCCGGGCTGCTCGGGCTGATGCTGCTGGTCCACGCCCGCCGCGACGCCCGCACCGGCCCCGACGGCGTGCCGGTGCTGCTGGCCGAGCAGGACCGGGGCCGCTGGGACCGGCCGATGATCGAGGAGGGCCGCGGCCTGGTGCCGGTCGCGCTGACCGGCGGCCCGCCCGGCCCGTACGGGGTGCAGGCCGCCATCGCCGCCCTGCACGACGAGGCCCCCGACCTCGCCTCCACCGACTGGCCGCAGATCGTGGCGCTCTACGACGTGCTGCTCGCGCTCACCCCGTCCCCGGTCGTCGCACTGAACCGGGCCGCGGCCGTGGCGATGCGCGACGGCCCCCGGGCGGGCCTGGCACTGCTCGACGCGCTGGCCGAGGAGCCCCTGCTCCGCGGCCACCACCCCTACCAGGCCGCCCGGGGCGACCTGCTGCACCGGCTCGGCCGTCGCGCCGAGGCCGCCGCGGCCTACCGCGAGGCGCTCACCCTGGCCGGCAACGATGCGGACCGGGCCCTGCTGCGCCGCAGACTGGCCATGACCGAACAACCCGATCCGTAGCCCAGCGTCATGCCGGGTTGTCGGCCAGGGCGGTGGTCCGGGCGCTCCTGGTCGGGTGGTCGGTGTCGTTCAGGCGGAACAGCCTCCCCGTTGACCTCGGCGGTCAGCGCCAGGCCCCCGGCTCCCCGGACCACCCGTTCTCCTACTGGAACCCCCGGACCGGCACCTTCACCCCCTGGCCACGCAGAGTCCGGCACGCACGGATCGCCCGGCTGGTCGCCCGGCGGGGGACTCACCACGATCGACCACGGTTACGTCGACTACATCGCCCTCTGCCGACCTCCCCGATCGCCGAACCGCGTCGCGGTCACGTTCCGGCGGGGGCCTGCCAGGGAAAGGGGGCCAGGTCCGGCTGCACCCAGCCGGTCCTGGCCTCCGGCGTCGCCAGGGTCGCCGGGCGGTAGAAGCGGGTGAGCAGCCGCTTGTCGAGCAGGTCGGGGTTGCCGGTCGCGAAGCGGTCGAAGTCGTCCACCGGGTCGGCGGCGGCGTGGTGGCCGACCAGTTCCACCCAGGCGCGGCTGACGGTGGCGTGGTACTTCTGCGGGGCCCCGGCGTACCGGGCGGTGCGCCGGATGCCGTCGCTGACCAGGCCGACCGCCGCCGGGACGCCGTGGCGGCGGACGGCCAGCCAGGTCAGGTGGACGTGCTCGCGGTGGCCGAAGTGCTCGGCGGCCGTCATCACCTCCGCCATCAGCGCGTCGAAGTCCGCGGCGGTCACGACGACACCGCCGTCAGGGCGCGCAGCGCGGTGCGCAGGCCGGCGATCACGTCGGGGGGCAGGTCGCCGAGTGCGCGTTCCTCCAGGTCGGCGATGGCCCGGCGGATGGCGGCGGCGGTCGCCCGGCCGCCGGCGGTCAGCTCGATCAGCACCACGCGGCGGTCTCCCGGGCGGGTGCCGCGGGTGATGTGGCCGCGCCGTTCCAGGCGGTCGAGCACGCTGGTCAGGGTCGTGGGCCGGGTGCCCACGTCGGCGCCGAGTTCGGACACGGTACGGCCGCGCCCGTCGGCGAGGTTGGCCAGCGCGTTGATCTCGGAGGCGGTCAGGTCCAGGTCGACCAGCTCGGCGGCCAGGACCTGGAGGGTGGCGTGGGTGGCCCGCTGCAGCTCCAGCAGTGCCGACCAGGCAGATGGTACGTCCTCGGATTTCACGAAATCGTACTATACGAAATCGTGGTATCTCGGGCAACGGCCCGGCGGACCCGGGCCGTTCGCCGGCGGGGCCCGTCAGGCGCGGACCTTGTCGTAGGTGAGGCAGATGGCGCCCGTCCCGGTCGTGGCCAGGTCGGTGAGCGACCAGGACGACGCGGGGACGGTGTCGTCGAAGAACCGGGCGCCGCCCCCGACGACCTCGGGGCACAGCGTGACGGTCAGCCGGTCCACCTCCCCGGCGTCGAGGAGGGCGCTGATGACGCTGCGGCTGTTGAGGACGACGATGTCGCCTCCCGGCTGGTGCCGCAGCCGCCTGACCTCCTCGGCCGGGTCGGTGGCGATCCGGGAGTTCCGCCACGTCACCTGGGTGAGGGTGCGGGTGAAGACGACCTTCTCGACGGTGTCGAGCCACTGGGCGAACGCGCGGTCCCGCGGCTCGGCGTCCTCGTCCTCGGCGACGCCGGGCCAGTAGCCGCCGAAGCCCTCGTAGTTCTTGCGGCCGAGGAGCGCGGTCGTGGCCGAGTCCGCGAAACGCGCCATGAGGTCGCGGGGGGCGTCGGAGACGGCGTGCGGCGCGATCCATCCCATGTCGTAGTCGCCGCCGCGTCCGTTGATGCGCCCGTCGAGGGACAGCGAGGTGTTGGCGATGACCCGCCGGGTGTGCTGCGTCATGGTTCGTTCCTCCTGGTCAGGGCGCCGTGGGCGGCGCCGGCAGAACGATCGTGGCGTGGCGGCGGCCCCGGAACATCTGCCAGGTGGCCGATATGTCGCGAGCGGTGGCCGAGGTGGTGGAGACTTGCTGGCGATGTCCGAGGTCACCGCCGTTCCGCCGGAGCTGTCGTCGTTCGTGGGGCGGGCCGCCGAACTCGCCGCGATCGAGGGGATGCTGGCCGCCGGGCGGGCGCTGACGCTGGTCGGGCCGGGTGGCTGCGGCAAGACGCGGCTGGCGCTGCGCACGTGCCGTGAGCAGGCCGGACGGTGGCCGGACGGGGTCCGGTGGGCGGGCCTGGAGCACGAGACGGACGGCGGGCGTGTGGCGTTCCGCGTGGCCGAGGCGTCCGGGGTGCCGCTGCCCGCCGGGGCCGATCCGGTGGCGGCGCTCGTCCACGCCCTGCGGGACCTGTCGGCGTTCCTCGTGGTGGACAACTGCGAGCACGTGCTCGACGCCGCCGCTGGTGTGGTCGCGGCGCTCCTGGCGGGCTGCCCGGGGATCGCGGTGCTGGCGACCAGCCGCGCGCCGCTCGGGATCGAGGGTGAACGGGTGTGGCGGGTGCCCGCGATGGACCTGGCCGACGCACTCGACCTGTTCCTGGAACGTGCCGGGATGACGGAGGCGGAGGCGGCCCGGTCCGGCGCGCGGCGCGTGTGCGACCGGCTCGACCGGCTGCCCCTGGCGCTGGAGCTGGCCGCCGGATGGGCGGGCACCCTGACCCCGGCGCAGATCGCCGACTCGCTGGGCGACCCGTACACGCTGCTGGACGGGGGCGCGCGGACGGCGGCGTTCCGGCAGCGCACGCTCGAAGGGTCGATGCGGTGGAGCCATGACCTGCTCGACGAGGACGAACGGGTGCTGTTCCGGCGGCTCGGCGTGCTGGAGCCCGGGTTCGGCCGGGAGGCCGTCGCCGGTCTGGCCGCGCTCGGACCCGGGATCACCGAGGGCCGGGCGCTGCAGGCGTTGCGGGGCCTGGTCGCCAAGTCGCTCGTCGTGGCCGACACCACCGGCGCGGAGGCCAGGTACCGGATGCTCGGCGTCGTCCGCGCGTACGCCCTGGCGCGGCTGCGGGAGGCGGGCGAGGACGAGGCCGCCCGCGACCGGCATCTCGACGTCCACCTGGCGCTGGTCGAACGGTGGGCGCCGCTGCTGGAGACCGACAAGGACGCCTGGCGTGCCCGGGTCCGCGCCGAGTACCCCAACGTGCGCGCCGCCATCGAGTGGGGCCTGTCGCGGGACGACGCCACGCGCGGGCGTCGGCTGGCCGCGGCGACGGCGTGGCTGTGGCACCTGGAGGCCGGAGGAGCGGAGGGCCTGCGCCTGCTGCGCCGGGCGGCCGAACGCGGGGCGGGTGAGCGCAGCGCGTTGCAGGCCGAGGTCCTGGTGGCGCAGGCGTTGGTGGCCGACACCGCGCAGCCGGGAGGCGAGGGCTACCAGGCGGCCCGGGAGGCGCGGCGGATCGCCGACGAGGTCGGCGCGGCGGCGACCGGGCGGCTGGCCCGCTCGCTGGAGGCGGTGGCGCTCCTGGGCTCGGACCTGGCGGCGGCCCGCGAGGCGGCCCTGCGGAGCCGGGAGGACGGCGAGCGGGCGGGCGACGGTTTCGTCGCCGACTCCGGTGGGGCGCTCGCCGGTCTGGTCCACCTGCTCCGGGACGAGCACCGCGCGGCGATCGCCCATCTGGAGCCCGCGCTGGACGGGCTGCTCCGGCGCGGCGACCGGGGGGTGGCCTCGGCCGCCCTGGGCTGGCTCGCGCTGGCCGCCGCCCGGACCGGCGACCTGCCCCGGGCCGCCGGCCTCGCCGAAGACGCCGTGACGACGGCGGAGCCGCTGCGGGACTTCCATCGGGTCGGCATGGCCCGCGGCATCCTGGCCGAGGTGCGTGTCCTGCAGGGCCGCGTCGAGGAGGCCGAGGCCGCCCTGGCCCCCATCGACCGCCTGGTGGAGGGCTCCGGTGAGCCGGTGTTCATCCCGGGATGGCACCGTGTCAAGGCCGTGTGCGCCCTCGAACGCGGCGACCCGGCACGGGCGGTGCGATGGTGCCGCCGGGAAGGTCAGTGGCACGCCGAGCCGGACGACGCGCACCTGACGCCCGAGACCCGCCTGGTGCTGGCGATCGCGCTGCGGGAGTCGGGCGACGAGGCGGCGGCGGAGCGCGTCCTGACGGCGCTGGCCGAGGATCCGCCGACCCGCCGCATGCCCCGCGTCCATGCGTCGGCGCTGCACCACACGGCGCTGATGGCGCAGGCCACGGACACCGAACGCGCCCTCGCCCTGCACCACGAGGCGCTGCGGATCCAGGCGGAGCACGACCTCGTCCTCGACTGTGCCGCCAGCCTGGAGGCCCTGGCCGTTCTCGTCCTGCGGCGCGGTGGGCCCCAGCAGGCCGGGATCCTCCTCGGGGCGGCGCAACGGGCCCGCGCGGAGGCCGGAGCCCGCCCTTGTCCCCCTGCGCCGGATCTGGCGGAGGAGTCCCTGGAACGCGGCCGGGCGATGCCCTTGGAGGAGGCCATCGCCTACGCCACCCGGTCCCGGGGCCGACGCCGCCGCCCCGACTCCGGCTGGGAGAGCCTCACGCCCACCGAACGGTCCGTCGTCGATCTCGCCGTCCAGGGGCTGTCCAACCCTGACATCGCCGCGCGCCTCGTCATGAGCCGTGGCACGGTGAAGACCCACCTGGCCCACGTGTACGCCAAGCTCCAGGTCACCAACCGCACGGAACTCGCCCGCTTGGCCGCCGACCGTCCTACCGACCGTCGGCGTCCGGGATCGTGAGCAGTGCGGCCAGGGCTCCGGTGAGTTCCGCGACGCTCACGGGCTCGTCGGTGATGAGGGTGTGCAGCAGGACGCCGTCCATGAACACCGCGACGGCCCGAGCCGACCGCGCGCCGATGCGGGGCGTCAACAGGGCGATGAGGCCCTCGGTCCACATCCGTGCGGTGGGCCGCAGTTCGGGACGATGGGTGGCGGCGGTGTACAGCTCGTTCAGCGCGCGATGGCGGTCGCGGTCGGCCAGGTACTCGACGGTCAGCTCCGCCAAGGCCGCGGGCAGGTCGGTGGCGGCGTCCAGGACCCGGGCCCAGTCGGTCAGGCAGGCCGCGCACGCCTCCGCGGCGTGGGTGAGCGTGGCGTTGATCAGGTCGTCGAGGTCGGTGAAGTAGTACGTCGTCGAGCCGACCGGAACGTCGGCGGCCTCGGCGACCTTGCGGTGGGTGAGGCCGCCGACGCCGTTCTCGGCGATCACGCGCCCGGCCGCCTCGATGATGGCGCGGCGGCGGCCCTCGGGGTCCCGCGGGCGCCGGCTCAATGCGCCCCGCCCAGGTTGAGGGCGGTCACCCCGGCGACCACGAGGGCCACCCCCGTGACCTTGAGGGCGGTGATCGGCTCGTCCAGGAACAGCACGCCGATGACGACGATCGCCGTGGTGCCCAGCGCCGACCACAGCGCGTATCCCACCCCGACCTCCATGCCGCGGGAGACGGCCTGCGACAGCAGCGCGAACGCCGCCGCGTACGCGGTCAGGACCGCCACCGTCGGCCACAGCCGGGTGAACCCCTCGGTCGACTTGAGCAGGCTCGTCGCGATCACCTCGACGACGATCGCTCCCAGGAGCAGCAGGTAGGGCATGGCACCTCCATTTAGTGCACAGATGTACATGTACAAACGTACATCACCCCCACCAGGAACGATCATGTGAGCCAGGTCACCAAGGGGAGGTGTCACGTCGCGGCACGGCCGTTTGTCCCATGGGCGTCACCGGCTCCGACCCGGACCGGCGACCCGAGTGAGGGAGGGCAAGCCATGAACACCGACCACCGCGTCGTCGTCCTCGGCTGCGGTTACACGGGCATGCTGGCCACGATCTGCCTGGCCCGCCGGACCCGGCGCACCGGCGTCCGCATCACCCTGGTCAACCCCTCGGCCAGGTTCACCGAACGGCTGCGGATGCACCAGATCGCCGCCGGGCAGGAACTCGCCGACCTGCGGATCCCCGACCTGCTCGCCGGGACCGGCGTCACCTTCGCGCAGGGCACCGCCACCGCCATCGACCCCGACGCCCGGACGGTGACCCTCGACGGCGCCACGACGCTCGAATACGACACGCTGGTGTACGCCCTCGGCAGCGCCACCGACACCAGCCGGGTCCCCGGCGCCGACGTCCACGCGTTCACGCTCAACAGCCCGCACATCGCCGCCCGCTTCGCCTCCCGGCTGCGGGAGGTCGCGGCGGCGGGCGGCACCGTCACGGTCTGCGGCGGCGGCCTGACCGGCATCGAGGCGGCGACCGAGATCGCCGAGGCCCACCCGGGCCTGCACGTCACGCTCGTCAGCCTCGACGAACCCGGCGCGATGATGGGCCCCAGGGCCCGCGCGTACCTGTACCGGGCGCTGGACCGCCTGGGCGTCACCGTCAAGGCGGGCCTCCGCGTCACCAAGGTGCTGCCCGACGCCGTCGAACTGGAGGACGGCACCGTGCTGCCCTCGGACGCCTGCCTGTGGACCACGGGCGTCACGGTGTCCCCGCTGGCCCGTGACGCCGGGATCGCGGTGGACGACCAGGGGCTGGTGCTGGTCGACGCGACGCTGCGTTCGGTGTCGCACCCGAACGTCCACGCCATCGGTGACGCCGCCGCCGTCCGGCTGCCCTGGGGCCGGCTCCACGGGACCTGCCAGAGCGGGCTGCCCACCGGGGAGTACACCGCCGCCGCCATCGCCCGGCTGCTGCGGGGCAGGCCGGTCAGGCCCTTCCGGTTCGGGTACTTCCACCAGCCGGTCAGCCTCGGCCGCCGTGACGCCGTCATCCAGTTCACCCACGCCGACGACACCCCGCGCCGGGCGTACCTGAAGGGCCGCGCCGCCGTCCTCTACAAGGAGTTCGTCAGCGGCAGCCCCGTCACGATGTACCGGCTCGGCAAGCGCGTGCACGTCAGCGCCACCGTCTCCAAGGGTGGCCGCGCCACCCGCCGCTGAGAGGATGCCCCGATGAGCGACGCGGATCCCTACCTCGAACACCGGCGGCTCCTGTTCGCCACCGCCTACCGCATGCTGGGGAGCGTCTCCGACACCGAGGACGTCCTCCAGGACGCCTGGCTGACCTGGAACGCCGCGGACCGGGCGGCGATCCGCAACCCACGGGCCTACCTGGTGCGCACCGTCACCAACCTGGCGCTCAACCGGCTGACCTCCGCTCGGGCGACCCGCGAGAACTACGTCGGCCCCTGGCTGCCCGAACCGCTGCTGACCTCACCCGACGTCGCCCTGGAGGCCGAGGTGGCCGACACCGTGTCCACCGCCATGCTGGTGGTGCTGGAGACCCTCGGCCCCGTCGAGCGCGCGGTGTTCCTGCTCCGGGAGGTCTTCGGCTACTCGCACGCCGAGATCGCCGAGACCCTGGAACGGCCCGAGCCGACGATCCGGCAGATCGCCCGCCGTGCCCGCTCCCACGTGCAGGCCCGCAGGCCGCGGTTCGACGCCGATCCCGACCAGCGCGAGAAGGTCACCGAGCGGTTCATCGCGGCGTGCTCGGGCGGTGACCTGAACGCGGTCATGGAACTCCTCGCGCCCGACGTGACCGCCTGGTCCGACGGTGGTGGGAAGGTCACGGCCGCGCGCCGCCCCCTGCACGGGCCCGATCACGTCGCCCGCTGGTTCCTCGGCGTCCTGGCCAAGCCGGTGTCGGCGGGCGTCGTCCTGGAGCCGGCCACCATCAACGGCGAACTGGGCGTGCTGATGACCGTCGGCGGGCAGCCCGTCGGCGCGGTGACGTTCGACATGGCCGACGGCCTGGTCCGTGACCTGCGGTTCCAGGTCAACCCCGACAAGCTCGGCGGCCTGCGCGCCGACAACGGGCTCACCCGCCCCTGACACCCGGCTCCCTCAGGACTCCGCGGGGGGCCCGGGATCGCCGGGCTCCTGCGGGGCCGGGGCGGCGGCCTGCGGGGGCGGGGCCGGGCGGGCGGCCAGGGAGGTCTCCAGGGCGCGCAGGCGCCGCTTGATGTCGCGGAGTTCGGTGAGCAGCGAGTCGGGAAGGTTGACTCGGGTCATGGGACGTCCTTCGCGGTCGGGGACACGGTGAGCCGGACGGTCTCCTCCCCGGCGTCGTCGCCGGGGGTGACCTCCATGCCGACGAGGCGGACCGGCAGCCGGGCCCCGTCGGGGAAGCAGTGGTCGCGGATCACCACCAGCGCGTCATCGCCCAGCCGGTAGGAGCCGAGGACGGGATCGCGGTCGGCGCGGACGGTGAGTTCGAGCAGCACGACGGGCGGCCTCAGGGACGCGAGCGCGGCGGTGGCGTGACCGGCCAGCACCGCGGGGTCGGTGGTCTCCACATAGGACACGTCGGTCTCGGTCAGCGGGCGGCCCGCCGGGTGCGGAACCCGCGCGACGGCGATGAGCTGCCGGTCGTTCCGCTGCCCGCCGAGCGCGAACACCCGGGTGGCGGCGCCCGCCGCGTCCTGCGACCAGGAGTACTCCACCAGGTTCGCGCCGTACTCCCACACGTGCGGGGAGCCCTGCTGGCCCAGCCGGGGCCTGCCCACCCGCATCCGCCGCACGATCCGGCCGCCCGGCCCGGTCTCCACGTCGAACAGCACGTCGGGGCCGTCGTCGAGGGCGGCCAGCTCGCGCAGCGCCTCCCCCACGTTCTTGAGCTGGTCGCCCGGATAGGCGATGGTCCGGGGCACGCGCGGCCCGTCCTGCGGCGGCGGCGGCCGGACCCCGAGGTCGCCGTCGGGATGGGCCTGGGCGGTGGCCACCAGGTCCCAGGCGATCTCCGCCTGGTCGCGGCCCTCGTACCGGACCGCCACCCGGGTCAGGTCGTGGACGTCCGGGTCGTAGGAGGCGGGCAGCACCCTGCGGTGGTCGAAGTACGACAGGAACCCCGCCGCGCCCAGCTCCATCGTCCGGTCCGCCGAGGCGTACCGGACGGTCCACACCACGCCGCCCCACACGGGCACGCCGTCCCTGGTCACGTACAGGGCGGTACGGCCCGGCTCGGCGACACGGTGGGGCTCGCGGACGCCGATCCGCGGATCCCCCAGCACCAGCGTGCCGCGGAACTCGCCCGCCTCGTTGAGCTGCGTGCTGAACGAGACCTGCCGCAGCGGCAGTTCGTCGTGGACGTTCCCGGTCGCCAGGTCCGCCACCAGATAGTGGTACCGCACGACGCCCCGTTCACGAGGCCCTGGGCAGCGCCAGGACGTGCAGGGCGGTGTACTCGGCGGAGGTCGCGTCGAGGGCCGCGGACCCGCGTCCCGCCGCCCGCCACAGCGCCGCCCGGAACACCACGGGACCGCTGCCCGCCGCCTGGTTGACCTGCCCGGTGGCGATGACGGTCACGCAGTTGGTCGGGCCGCCGTGGAAGGCGAACACCTTGCGCCGGTCCCCGTTGACGCGGACGAGCCAGTCGAACCGGTCCTCCGGAACGGTGGTGCGCACCAGCGCGGTCGCCGTGTAGTGCAGCAGCCTCCGGAACGGCGTGCCCGGGACGGTGAGCTGGTTGACGACGAACTCCTGGGTGTCGACGGTCGACCCGAACTTGGGCCAGTCGGGGTCGGCGGGACCGTAGGCGGTGACGAGCCCGGCCATCGCGGGCCGCCACTCCCCCTCCCACACCAGGTCCTGGTGGGTCTCCAGGTCGTACAGGCGCTGCCCGGGGTAGCCGCGCCCCGGCGGCGTCTCGTGCGCCGCGACCGGCAGGACGCCGCCGAGCGCGGTGGTGTAGGCGCGGCGGTCCGTCAGGTTCGCCTGGGTGATCGCGGACGTCCCGGCGGGCACCCGGACCAGCGCCAGCACCAGGTGGTCGCCGTCCACGGCGGGTTCGGCCGGGGAGGGCGCGGCGGTGCCGCTGACGCACTCGACGGTGAACGCGGTGGTCGCGTCGCCGTACTGCCGGTCGCGCTGCCGCGCCACGATCAGGTCGAGCCGCGGGTGGGACGGGTGCCCCGGCGGCACCGGCACCGTCTTGCGCTGGTCGAGCGTGACCAGGTACGCCCCCGCCGCCACGCCCCGGGTGCCCTGCACGACCGCCTGGAACGGCCGTACGGTCACCCCGCCGGCCGGGGTCTCCAGGGGCTCGACGAGGCCGGGTTCGTCGGGCGCGGGCCGGATCCCGGTCCGGCACAGCAGCGGCCCGTCGCCCGGCCCGGCCAGCAGCCCGGTGGCCAGCCGGGCGTCCTCGGCGTCCACGACGCCGTCCACCCAGCCAGAATCGCGTTCACCCACGGGGGTCGGTCCTTTCCTGTCGTCGGTCAGATCCAGGCGTCGCGCCACTGGGCGGTCAGCGTCGCGGCGGTGAACTCGGCGGCCCGGAACACCACCCGGGTCCGGCCCGGCCGCAGCGGGAACCACCGGGACTCCGGCAGCAGCGCGGCCCGCCGCGACGCCGTCCCCTGCAGCAGCACGGTACGGGCGTCGGTGTCCACCTCCAGCCACTCCCTGGATCGCAGCTCCAGCGCGAACGCCAGTTGCTCGCCGGTCGTGGAGTCGACCACCACCGGGTCGCGGCACGGCCCGGTGATCCGCCACACCGGCCAGGTCGGGGCGGTGCCCGCGTTGTCGAGCGTCAGGCGTCCCCCAGAGGCTCCGGGGCCGAAGTTCAGCGGGAACCGCATCGGGAACCGCAGGCCGCCGCCGGGCGCCGACAGCCCGCAGCTCTGCCGCCGGGGGTCACCGGCCGCGTACCGCAGCGGGTCGGGCGCGGTGAGCTGCAGGGAGAACTCGAACGCCCCGCCCCGCCGGTCGGCGATCCTGGTCTCCGCCGACAGCCGCACGTGCGCCTGCCGGACGCCGTGCGGCTCGGTGACCACCAGGGGGCGCAGCGCCGAGCCGTCGGCGAGCACGGCGGCCAGCCGGTCCTTGGCGCGCTCGGCGGCGACCCGGCCGGGCGCGATCGCGGTGCCCTCCAGGGTGATCACGCGGGGCGCCCGGTAGGACGGGGTGTCGAACGCGCCGTCGCGTTCGGGCCGGTCGGCCAGGGACAGCCGCACCGGCGGGGCCGACGACCAGCCCTCCTCCTTGGTCACCCACCACTCCACCCCGGCGTCGTCCACGGCGTTGCCGGTCCAGCCGTCCACGGCGAACGTGGGCAGGTTCAGGACCCCGCCGACGGGCCGGGTCATCGCTTGCCCGCCCAGGCCAGCTCACGGGCGGCGATCCGCCCGATCTCGTACTCGGACTGGCCGGGCCGGGGATGGACGTGCACGGTGACCGGCGCGGAGCCCGCGCGCGGGCCGAGCCCGGCGACGAGCTGCGGCAGCCGCGACAACGGGATGATCGCCTCGGCCTCCCCCGCCTCGGCCACGTTGACCAGGCGGCCCGCCGGGGCGGGCAGCGCGATGCCCCCGGCGGCCAGGGCGGGGATGCGCGGCAGGTTCACGCCGAACGTCCTCCCGCCGACGAACGGCACCCAGTCGGGAATGGTGACCTTGACCTGGTTCAGCGCGTCGATCACCCGGTTGACCAGGCCGATGATCCCGTTGATGGGGCCGCGGATCACGCTGAGCACCGACTCCCAGGCGGCCCTGGCGAACCCGGCGAGCCCGTCCCACGCCGACCGCAGCGCCCCGGTGATGGTGTGCCACACGGCGGGGATGGCCTGGCCCATCCAGGTGACGATCGGGACGAT
>DATADI010000080.1:0-4736 GCA_036258615.1 Thermomonospora sp.
GCGGGGGCCGGGACGAGTGCCGCGGAGCGTCAGACGCGGCGCGACGAGGACGTCAGGTATCCGGCGGCGGCCGTGACGACGGTCGCCAGCGCGGCGGCGACCTCGGCGGGCACGGACACGTCCGAGACCGCGCCCAGCAGCCACACGATCACGGTCACCAGGGCGGATCCGACGGTCGCCGCGGCGACCTTCTTCTCGATCACGAAGCTTCTCCTTCCGGTCAGGTGACGGGGGCGGTCCAGGCCGCCGCCCAGGTCAGCGGCCCGACCACACCGTCGGGCTCCAGTCCCTTCTCGGCCTGGAAGGCCCGGCAGACCTCCGCCGAACGGGGGCCGTACACCCCGTCGGCGGCCAGCCGCCACCCCCGCCGCCGCATGCGCTCCTGCCACCGCCGGACGTCCGCGCCCCGCGTGGGCGGCGGGTACCTCAGCAGACGTCCCGGCCAGGCCGGGACACCCGGCCGCCCGGACGGCGGACGCGGCGGCACGGAGGTCCCTTCGTAGGCGGGGTGGCCGTAGCCCGCGATGCCGCCGCGCCGCACCCGGCGCATGACGGCGTTGGAGGTGTTGCCCTCGATGGTCACGACGGCCCCGTCGCGGACGGCCTCGACGATCCCGACATGGTCGATCGCGCCGATGTCGTGGGAGCCGCCCCAGTCGAAGAAGACCAGGGACCCGACGCGCGGCGTGCGGCTCCAGCGTCCCCGGTCGCGGAACCAGTCGGCGTGCCAGGGCGTGTAGGCGAAGTCGCCGACGACGTCGAGCGCGCCCGCCTGGTCGGCGCACCAGCCGAGGAACATGTCGCACCAGGCGGCCCGCGCGAACGCGGAGTCACCGTGCCGCTCGGCGTACCACGCGCCGAACCTGGTCCAGCCGTCGCCGCGTTCCCGGTATCCGAGCTGGCTCCGGGCCACGCGCAGCATCTCAGCGGGTGTCGTCATCGGCCGCCTCCTCGGTCGGGGTGGACGGGTCCGCCACGGCGCTGCCGGGTTCCTGCGGCACGTCCTGCGGGCCGTCGTCCGGGCGGACGGCGGCGCCGTCCTTCGGGGGCGGCGGCATCGGGTTGGGGGGAGATCCGGGGTCGGGCATGCTTCCTCCCTGCGTCGGGGGTCGGTACGGGCGGCGGGCGCCCGGAACACCGTCGTCAGCGGGTGAGCAGGACGACGGCGAGGTTCACGGCGAGGAGCAGCACCGGCACGACCGCCGAGTACACGACCAGCCGCCGGTCGGCCGAGCGCCGTTCGTCGTCACGGCGGCGGGCGGCCTTCAGCTCCTCCACGTCCTCGCGCAGCGCGTCCATCCGCTGCTGCGCGGTCTGCTGGTGGGCGGCGTACAGCTCGGACGTGACCATGCGGTCCAGCCGGTTGCCCAGCTCGATGAACCGCTCACGCATGAACGCCTCGACCCGTTCCAGCGTCCTGGCCATCTCGCCCAGGCCGGGCTCCTCGATCCCCGGGGGCATGGTCAGGACTCCACGCCGTAGGCCCACAGGGGCCAGCAGGCGACCGTGCCGGTGCCGCTGCTGCGGCGCAGCTCGATCCTGACGGTCACCGGGTTCAGGTCGCCGTCGGGCAGCGCCTCCTCGAACTCCGGGCGGCTGATCCCCTCCCCGAAGGACCGGGCGGTGCCCGCCGTGCCGTCGACGACCACGCGGCACTGGCCGGAGGCCGCGGCGCCCTGGCACCACACGCCGAGCCGCAGCCGCGGATGCTGCCGGTGGACGACGCCCTGCCACACGCCCACCCAGGCGTCCCCGGCGGTCTTCGGCCAGAGGGCCGCGTCGACCGGCGCGAACGTCATCGGAAGGTGGGGCATCCACCGGGCGCTGGACTGGGCGGCGGTCCAGGCGTCCGTCGCCATGGCGCGCACGTCCCGCAGCTCGGCCGCGATGTCGTGGGGGTAGGGCGGCATTCCCATCAGCTCGACTCCTCGAAGATCAGCACGGCGCGTTCCCGGCCGTCCTGCCGGGAGGCGGGGGTGACCTCGATGCCCACGACCCGCCAGGACTTGGTGAACGTGGGGGCGCGGTCGGTCACCGGGAACCAGGGGTTGGACAGCACCAGCCGGGCGCGGTCGCCGAGCGCGTTGGGGGTGAACCCGGCCGACGCGCCGAGCCGGACGGTGACCTGCGGGATGCCCACGACCCCCGAACGGGTCTGCGACCACCAGCGGGCGTAACCGTCCAGGGCGTTCCGGTCGCGTTCGGAGGTGTAGTCGCGGGTCGCGTCGAGCAACGGCCAGCCGTCGTCGAGCAGCGCGGTCGCCTCGAACACCTCCGACATCAGGGGCTCGCCCTCGCCCGACGCGCTCTGCACCTTGTCGCCGCGCGCCTGCCAGCTCGTCGCGCCCACCGTGGCGTCGGCCGGGTACGACCAGGTGATGACGTTGCCGGGCTGGGTGAACACGTGGTCGCCGGAGGGGTCGCCGAGCCGGGGCACGGCCGCGACCCACTCCCGCACCCGGCGCGCGGTGCCCGGATCCACGTAGGTGCGGATCATGTACTCGAAGCCGTCCAGCGCGGAGGCCAGTTCCTCCAGCCGCTTGCCGTAGGTCGCCGCCTCGGACCGGCGGTACGACCGGGTCATCGACGCGCCGTCCGAAGCGCCCGGCCGGGTCGGCGTGGTCAGCCCGATGTTCCCCTCCGGGCGGCTCTGCATCCGGGCGATGAGGTCGCGGGCGATGGCGACCTGTGCCGTCGCCGGGTAGTCCAGCCGCGCGCGGATCTCCCGCCGGTGGAAGTAGCTCTCCAGCGTCGCGCCGCGCAGTTCCAGGGTGATGCGCCCGCGTTCGTCGGAACGGGGCACGACCTGCCAGATGACGTAACTGCCCCAGATGTCGGCGTCACGGTAGACGTGGCAGACGGTCCGGCCGGGCTGGATCTTGCGGGCGCGCTCGGCGACGGAGGCGTTGGGGATCGGCAGCGTGCCCCGGAACGAGCCGGGCTGGATGATGCGGCGGTCGTAGGTGACGCCGGACAGTTCCAGTTCGGTGATGGTCCGGTCGGTGCGCAGGTCGGCGAAGACGTACCGGTGGCGGGCCATGTCAGCCGACCGCCCAGATGGTGTCGAGCTGCACGTCGGCCGTCGACGGGATGCCCCCGATGTTGTCGGCCCCGACCCAGCCGTCGGTCTCCACCCGCAGCGGGAACTGCCGGGTGGCGCTGTAGTCCGCCGCCGCCCAGCGGGTCGTCACCGCCGGGGCGAACCACGACGGCAGGACCAGGAGGTACGAAGAGGGCACGGAGAGCGTTCCGGCGCTCGCGGCCGAGGTGGACGGGGCCCTGTCGATGGTGCCGCGCAGTTCGACCAGCGGCCCGTGACGCCGTACCTGGGGCGGATAGAACACCGACGGGGAGGACCGCCATGGGCTGATGAGCCGGCTGATGGGCGTCCATCCGGTCTCGGCGCGCCAGTCCACCGCCTGCCATGCGCCCGCCCAGAACCGTTCGACGTCACCGGTGTCGCGGCGCACGACGCACAGGCCGGGGAAGACGGGCAGCGCGTCGCGCTCGGTGGCGTTCTCCACCGGGAGCGCGGTGCCGACTCCGGTCGTGTAGGTGAAGCGGCGGGTGCGGGCGGTGGCGAAGTTGATGCTGCCGTTGGCGGCCGAGACACCCGCCGGTACCTTGACCTCCCACAGGGCCAGTGAGGACGGCGGCAGCGGGGACGCCGCACCGGAGGGCTGCCCCTTGAGGTACTCCACCGAGCCCTCCTGAACACCGGACCCGTCATAAACCCCGTCACGCACCCGCACGATCACCTGATCGACGCGATCCACCGACGCCTCACCCGGCTCGAACGTCACCACCACATCGGAGTCCGACACCACCGGATACGCACCCTGCAACGGATGCGCCGTCCCATCCACCAACGCCACGAACGCCGACACCCGCGCCTGCATCGCCGCCACACCCGACAACACACACGCATCCGGATGAAAGACCACACCCGAACGACGCTCCAACACACCACCCAACGGCGGCGAGAACACCGACAACCCCAACCGATGATCCTCAGCAGTCGTCCCCGACCGCAGACCCAGCACCCGAACCGTCACGTCAGCTCCCCACCAGCCAGGTGGCCTCGATTCCGATGTCGACCGACAGCGTCTTGGGGGCGCTGGGGGCCAGGCGCACGTTGCCGGAGGTGTAGAGCACCAGATGGGTGACCGTGGACCCGATCGGCGCGACCCACCCGATCTCGTCGACCGGACGGAACCCGGTGGGAACCGTGCAGATGATGGTGTCGGCGTCGCTCGCCAGGAGCCGGGCGGTGCCCCGCAACTGGACGATCGACCCCTTCCTGCGCACCCTCGGCGTCACGGGGTGGCTCCATCCGGTCACCGGCGGCAGGTTCACCCAGCCCGTGTCGGCCGCGCCCACGACGACCTCACGCCAGCCCCCCTGCCAGCGCTGCTGGATCGCCCCGGTGTCCATGCGGAGCACCGTCAGGGTGTCGTGGGCGGGCAGCGCGTCGCGTTCGGCGGCGTTCCGCACCGGCAGGTAGCCGCCCAGCCCCGTCGTGTAGGGGAACGCGCGGACCGCCGTGGCGAAGTCGACCGTGGTGGCCCCCGCCGGGACCCGCACGTTCCACAGGGCCATTGAGGACGGCGGCAGCGGGGACGCCGCACCGGAGGGCTGCCCCTTGAGGTACTCCACCGAGCCCTCCTGAACACCGGACCCGTCATAAACCCCGTCACGCACCCGCACGATCACCTGATCGACGCGATCCACCGACG
>DATADI010000081.1:0-5756 GCA_036258615.1 Thermomonospora sp.
GCACGCGTGGCGGGGGAGTGCGAAGGGAGGTGGCAGGTGAACGTGCTCGTCCTGAACGCGTCGTACGAGCCGTTACAGCAGGTGGACCTGCGGCACGCCATCCGCATGCTCGTGCGTGGGGTGGCCGTCGTCGAGGAGGCGGAGGAGGGCCGGACGATCGGCCGTTATCCCGTGCCGCGGGTGCTCAGGCTCGTACGGTACGTCGCGATGCGGTGGCGCTACGGCAAGCGCCCGCCGTGGAGCAAGCGCGGTGTCCGCCTGCGTGACCGTGGCCTGTGCGGCTACTGCGGCAGGCGCGGGCACACCATCGACCATGTCGTACCGCAGTCGCGCGGGGGCGCCGACACGTGGGAGAACACCGTGTTGGCCTGCGGCCGGTGCAACAACCGCAAGGGCAGCCGGACCCCGGCCGAGGCCGGGCTGAAGCTGCGGGTCGAACCGCGGGTGCCGCGCTGGGAGGAGCTCGTCGGCCTCTGACAGCGGCGGCCGCCGACGCATCACCTGCCTCACCGCCCCGGGCGGCGGACACCCCCGCCCGGGGCAACACTGCCCCAAGACCTCCTTTGCCCGATGTCATCGCGCGGCGGCCGTCCGCCGCCGTCGACCACGCCCGCCGCCTCCGGGCACCACCCAAGCCGGACCTCGCCGACATACCCCGTCCGCCGAGCCAGTCGGGACGGCACCGCCGACGGCCAGCGCGAGAGCACGCGGTGACGACCACCTCGGATCGTGGCCGGTGCCCGCCTGGACGGCCCGGTCGCGCCGCGTGAGGAACGCGCGGTGTGCCAAGGCTGAAGAGTCTGGGCCCGCGCTGTGGCCGGGTCGCGGGGTGTCGGGGTCGGGTTGGTTGCCGGGCCCGCGGGCTCCCGGGGTGATGAAGTCCGGGGTGGCGGCGTGCCTGGGGTCGGCGTCGGGCGGCGCCCCGCCCTGCGGCCGACATTTCCGCGTGCCCGGGTCGTGCTGTTTTGTGCTGTGTCCCGGGTTGACTGTGGGCGCGGGATGCGAGGGCCGGTCTTTTACGGCTTTCTGCGGATTGTTGCGGACCGCGATTCGCTGTGCCGCCAATTCCTGCGAAGGTGCGCTCGCGTGTCCGCTGTATGGGCTTCGGCCCTTGCCCACAAGGCAGCCGTGTGGGCCTCGGGGCTTCCCAGGTAGCCCTCGCGGAGTGCCTCGACGGCGTGGCTTCCGTTCGGAGATCGTGCGGCGGTTGCGGAGGCGGGGAGTTCACGAGGTGCGTGCGCCCGTCGTGGATTCGCGCGGGTGAAATGGTGAATGCCGGGTGCCCCTGGGTGGGTGGAAACAACGGGGGCCGAAGGTGAATGCGGGGGCGTTCGTGGCCTGGTCAGCCGGGGTGTGGGGCTGCGTAGCGCGAGGTGGGCGGCACTTTGTGTGATCATTCGGAGATCTGCGAGTTCGGTGTGCTATGGGGTGAATCGTGGTAGCGTGCCGCCCAATCTTCGGGACGCTTCCGGAAGGAGACTCGTGGCGGCCAACGACCCGGTCGGAGGCAGGCGGCGGCGGACGGCGGCCAGGTGGTCCGCGTTGCTCGCGATCCTGGTGGCGGCCGGTGCGCTGAGTCCCGGGGCCGGGACGGCGGGCACGCTCGCCGGGGCGCCGAAGGACCCGGAGAAGGAGCTGGCCAAGCTGAAGAAGCGGGCCGACCAGCTCGCCAAGGAGTACCGCGGTGAGCTGATCGCGCTGGACGAGGCGAAGGACGCGGCCGAGCGCGCCGCCGACGACGCCCGCCGGTTCGGGCGGGAGTGGGAGACCTCGCGCACCGTCGTCGGCACGCTGGCGGCGGTCTCGTACATGAACGGCCCGGTGGGGACGGTGCCGTTGTTCGCCGGGCCCGACCCGGGGGCGATGATCCGGGACGCGGCCGTGCTGGAGCACCTGAACGCCAGCAACGGCCTGCGGGTGCGGAACCTGCAGGTCCTCGCCGGGCAGGCCGAGCAGTCCCGGCGTACCGCCGAGGCGAAGGTCGCCGAGGTCCGCGAGCAGATCGAGGACCTGGAGAAGCAGCGCAAGCGGGTCAGGGCGCTGCTGGCCAAGTACCGGCCCGAGCCGCCGTCCAGCGGCGGCGGGCGGCCCGACGGGGTCACCGGGAGCAAGTCGCCGATCATCGGCAACTCGATGACCGCCCGGATGCGTTCGGTGCTGCTGGCCGTCGACGGCCGGTACGGGCCGTTCCCCGCGATCGGCTGCTACCGCGCCGGCGACCCGCAGGACCACGGCAAGGGCCAGGCGTGCGACTTCATGGAGAGCACCGGCGGCCGGATGCCGAGCGCGCGGGCGCAGGCGCACGGCGACGCGGTGGCGCAGTACGTCACCGGCAACGCCTCCAGCCTCGGCGTGAAGTACGTCATCTGGCGGCAGCGGATCTGGGACGTCCGCAGCGGAGGCGGCTGGCGCACCATGTCGGACCGGGGCAGCGTCACCGCCAACCACTACGACCACGTCCACATCTCCGTCCTGTAGACGTCCGGCAGGCCGTGGCGCGCGCCCGGCGGGGCGGGATGAGAGCATGATCGGGTCCCGCCGCCGAGGAGGAGCCCGGACCCATGAACGAGTGGACGACGATCCGGTTCGACACCCCCGAGGAGGGGGTGCGCCGCATCACCCTCGCCGATCCCGAGCGCCGCAACGCCATCGGCACCGTGATGCGCGAGGAGCTGATCGCCGCCGTGGCGGCCGTCCGCGCCGACGCCGACGCCCGGGTACTGGTGGTCGCCGCGGAGGGGTCGAGCTTCTGTGCGGGCGCGGACCTGCCCGCGTTGTTCGGGGAGCCGGGCCGCCCCGTCGGCGACATCCGCCGGGGCCTGCGCGCCTACTACGAGAGCTTCCTGGTGCTGCGGGACCTGGAGATCCCCACGATCGCCGCCGTCCAGGGGCCCGCCGTCGGCGCCGGGCTCAACCTGGCGCTGTGCTGCGACCTGCGCATCGCCGGGCCCGACGCCCGCTTCGCCGCCACGTTCTCCAGGATCGGGCTGCACCCCGGAGGCGGCTGCACCTACTTCCTCACCCGCGAACTCGGCGCCCAGCGGGCCATGGCGCTGCTGCTGGAGGGCGGCGCGCTGACCGCCCGGCAGGCCCTCGACCAGGGACTGGTGCTGGCCGTCGCCGACGATCCCGCGGCGGCGGCCCTGGACCTTGCGCGCACCCACGCCCGCCTGCGCACCGCCCTGGCCCGCGACATCAAGCAGGCGGTACGGCTGGCCGCGACGGGCGACCTGGACGCCGTCATCGAGTTCGAGTCCTGGGCCCAGGCCGAAACCGCCACCCACCCGGAGATCGCCGAGTTCGCCGCCCGCTTCACCCCCCGCAAGTAACCGTCCCGGGGGTGACCGTCCAGGGAGTGGGAGAGCCGGGAGCTTAGGATCGGGGTATGCGGGTGCCCTTCCGGGGTGGCGGTGCCCCGGTGCCGGTGGATGTGCCGCTGGGGGTCATCGCCGACGCGGTGGAGACGGTGCGCACGGCGCGGATGTTGCGCGTGCTGAGGTACGCCTCGGGTTCGCTCCACGAGCAGGGACTGTGGGACTTCGAACGGCACCTCGGCATCATGCGGACGATGACGCCCGACGGCCCCGTGGACCGGCTCTACACCCGTACCGAGGTGTTCCGGCTGCTCTCGCCGGAGGAGCAGGACGAGACCGGCCGGGTGTGGCGCCGCGAGCCGTACCGGGAGGAGATCCCCGACCCCGGGCGCGCGGGAACGGTCGCCGCGTTGCGGCGGCTCGCCGAACCGGCGGGCGCGGCCGTCGAGACCGTCCACGGCGAGCGGCTGCACCGGTTCACGCTACGCGTCAGGACCCGGCCCGGCACGGGAGATCCGCTGCTGGACGCCCTGCACCGGCGGGCGCACGCCGCGCGGGCCCGGCGGATGGCCGTCGAGGCGTGGCTGACCGGGGACGGCGCGCTGCGGCAGGTCCGCGAGCACGCCGTGCTCGGCAACCGGCCCCGGGGCCGCGCCGAGTTCGACCGGTACTGCTGGGACTTCGGCGTGGACGTGGGCGCGCTCGCCCCGCCCGCGCCCGCCCAGATCCTCGACGAGGAGGCCGGCCGGGGCGCCCGGGGGCTGACCGTCCTCATCGACGGCGAGGTCAGCCCCTACTGAGCGTCACTCGAACAGGTCGGGCTGCTCACGGGTGATCTGGTCGTACAGCGGCTGGTAGTTGATCCACCCGACCAGGTCGTTGCCGATCTGCTGGTGGGTCAGCACCGCGTTCTCGTGCTCGATCGGCACCACCTGCCCGGCGGCCTTGGCCAGCAGCTGCACCTGGCACGAGCGTTCCATCGTGATGAACCACCAGGCGGCGGCGTCCACGCTGTCGCCGACGGTCAGCAGCCCGTGGTTGCGCAGGATCACGGCCTTGTGCCCGCCGAGGGCGGCGGCGATCCGCTTGCCCTCCTCCAGGTCGGTGACCACGCCGGTGTAGTCGTCGAACAGCCCGTGGTCCTGGTAGAACGCGCAGACGTCCTGGGTGATGGGCTCCAGCAGCTGGCCCAGCGCGGAGATCGCGCGCCCGTGGGTGGAGTGGCTGTGCGCGGCGGCGACCACGTCCGGCCGGGCCTGGTGCACCTGCGAGTGGATCGCGAACGCGGCCTCGTTGACCGGGTAGCGCCCCTCGACCACCTGGCCCTGGTGGTTCACCAGGATCAGGTCGCTGACCCGGATGTGCTTGAACGACATGCCGAACGGGTTGACCCAGAAGTGGTCGGTGTGCTCGGGGTCGCGGGCGGTGATGTGCCCGGCCACGCCCTCCTCGAAGCCGAACTTGCCGAAGATGCGCAGCGCCGCGGCCAGCCGTTCCTTGCGGTGCCGCCGCTCGTCCTCGACGTTGTCGAACGTCGGCGGCAGCCGGAAGATCAGGTCCCCGGACACCTTCTCGAGGAACTTCTCGTCGTCGGACACTCGGTGCCCCCCTTCGTGCTCGTCTGCCCACCACCCAACCCCGTGGCGGACGCCGTCGCCTAGGCTGGGCGCGCCCAAGAGTGACGTACGTCATTGTCCGGTTCGGACAACCGGCGGGAGCGAGGTGGTCGTGGACGCGGAGGAGACTGCGGGGTTCCTGGCGCTGCTGCGCGAGCGGGCCCGGGACCCGCGCCTGCTGGAGGGCACGATCCGGGCGGCGCGCGGCAGGTCCCCGCTGGTCGCCGCGCTGCCCGAGGAGGAGACCCGGCGGCACACCCGCGCCCTGCTGGCCGGGGCCGTGGACGCGCTGGCCGGGGACGGCGAACCGGGCGCGGAGGCCCTCGCGGCGGCCGAGCGGCTCGGATCCGACCGGGCCCGGCAGGGCGTGCCGGTGGCGGCGCTGCTGGACGGGTTCCAGGCCGGCCGGTCCCACCTGGTCCGGGCGTTGATCGACGACGGGCTGGCGCGGGGGGTGCCCGCCGAGGTGCTGCTGGAGAGCGTCACCCGCATCGACGCGATCACCACCGCCCTGGTGCACCGCATGGTCCACGCCCACCGCGTCACCGAACTGGACATGGCCCGGACCGCCCGCGAGGGCCGCGTCCAGACCCTGCGGCAGCTGCTGCACGGCGAGCCCGTCCCGGTACCGGCCCCGCTCGACGCGTCCGCCGCCTACCACTGCGTGGTCAGCGACATCAGCGACCCGGCGCTGGCCCAGCGGCTCGAACCGGTGCTGTGCGGGGCGGGCGGCGGGCTGGCCGGGCTGGCCGGGCTGGTCGACGGGCGGCTGGCCGTGCTGACGCCCCGGCTGCCCGGCCCCGGCGACCTGCCCGCCGGGACGCCG
>DATADI010000082.1:0-7870 GCA_036258615.1 Thermomonospora sp.
CGTCACCGCCGCCGACGTCCCGGCCGGAGTACGGGCGCTGCCCGCCGACCTGGCCGACGCCGAGAGCCTGCGGCCCTGCCTCGCGGGCGCCGACGCGGTCTTCCTGTGCCCGGCCGGTGACCTGCTGGTGTCCGCCGGAGATCCGCGCGCCCTCGTCGGGGTGATCCGGGAGGCCGGGGTGCGGCGGGTGGTCCTGCTGTCGTCGCAGGCGTCGGTGACCCGCCCGCAGGCCGTCTCGCACGCGCGGCTCCGGGAGTTCGAGAACGTCCTCAGGGAGTCCGGCCTGGCCTGGACGATCCTGCGGCCCGGCGGGTTCGCGTCCAACACGTTCGCCTACGTCCCGGCGGTCCGCGCCGAGCGGACGGTCGTCGCGCCGTTCGGGGACGTCGGGCTGCCGCTGATCGACCCGGCCGACATCGCCGAGGTCGCCTGCGCGGCGTTGCGGGACGCGCGTCACGCCGGACACGCCTACATGCTGACCGGCCCCTCCCCTGTGTCGCCTCGCGAGCAGGCCGCGGCCATCGGCGAGGCCCTGGGCACCGACCTGGGCTTCACGGAACTGACCCGTGACGAGGCGCTGGCCGCCATGACGCGGTTCCTGCCGCAGGCCGTCGCCGAGGGCACCCTCGACATCCTGGGCGCCCCGACCGACGAGGAGGTGTCCGTCAGCCCCGACGTCGAGAGGGTCCTCGGCCGCACTCCCCGTTCCTACGCCGAATGGGCCCGGCACAACGCCGCCACCTTCCGCTGAACCCTGTTCGCTCGATCGGCATTCCGATGGATGCCATTGGGTCAGTGATTGGTGGACTGAGGGGTTCGGCGCCTAGGTTCGAGGGCGTACCGACCTTCTGGACGTCACCGGGCCCCGAGCGGGCCCGTCATCCTGGGAGACCACCATGTCCAAGATCCTTTTCGTGATGACCGGCGCCGACCGCTGGACGCTGGCCGACGGCACCGGGCACCCCACCGGGTTCTGGGCCGAGGAGGCCGTCGTCCCGTACACGGCGTTCACGCGGGCGGGCCACGAGGTCGTGGTCGCCACCCCGGGCGGCGTCGAACCTCCCGTGGACCGGGCGAGCCTGGCCGCCGAGGCCAACGGAGGCCAGGAGGGCGCCGACGCGCTCGCCGCCACGCTCGCCTCGATCGCCGAGCTGCGGAACCCGGTCCGGCTGGAGGACGTGGACCTCGACGCGTACGACGCGGTGTTCTACCCGGGCGGGCACGGGCCGATGGAGGACCTGGCGGTCAACGCCGACTCCGGGCGCCTCCTGGTCCGTGCGCTCCGCTCGGGCAAGCCGCTGGGCGTGGTGTGCCACGGCCCCGCCGCGCTGCTGGCCGCGACCACCGAGGACGGCACGAATGCGTTCGCCGGGTACCGGGTGACCGCGTTCACCAACGCCGAGGAGAAGCAGGCCGGGTTCGCCGACCGGGCGAAGTGGCTGCTCCAGGACCGGCTGGTCGAGGCGGGGGTGGACTTCCGGGAGGGCGAGCCCTGGGCCTCGCACGTGGTCACCGACCGGAATGTGGTCACCGGCCAGAACCCCGCCTCCGCCGCCCCGCTCGCCGAGGAACTGCTCCGGCGGCTGGGCTGACGCGGCCCCTGCCCGGCCGGTTCAGTCCATGGGGCAGGTCGCCTGGTAGCGGCTGACGGCCGAGGTGCCGGTGGCCGGGCCGGGGCACAGGAACCGGCTGTAGCGGGTGTCGTCGTCGACGAAGCGCTTCAGCCAGGAGATGGAGTACGTGAAGATCCGGGTGTCGTCGGTGAGGGGAACGCGGTGGTCGGCGTTCCCCAGTTCCAGGAACGCCTTGTCCGGCACCCGGATCATGCTGTTGTAGAACGTCTCCCCCATGCCGTCGGACGGGGCCACGGTGTCCCCGTCGGCGGTGATCACCAGCGCGGGCGGCCGGTTGTCCGGCCACGTGCGGTCCCGGCTCCAGGGGGCCAGGGCGATCGCGGCCCTGAGCGACGGGCGGCGTTCGGCGGCGCGCAGGACACCGCCGCCGCCCATGGAGTAGCCGATCAGCGCCAGGCGCGCGGGGTCGATCCTGGAGCGCAGGGCGCTGCGGTGGACCAGGTGGTCCAGGGCGGCCAGCATCTGCGTGGCGCGGCTGTCGGGCCGGTCGTAGACGCTGTGGGTCTGCAACGTCATGACCACGAAGCCCTGGGAGGCGATGCGCGGGCCGTAGTGGGCCACGGCGCGCTGGCCGTTGGTGAAGCCGGGGGTGACCACGACCGCGCCGAAGGTCCCCGCCGACGTGGTGGTCGGGTAGTAGACCGTTCCGTGGTCGTAGCCGATGCCGTCGAGCGTCTGCTGGGAGACCGCGAACGGACCGCGCTGGGCGGTCACGCTCGCCTCCGTCGGCGCGGGGCCCCGCTCGTAGGGGTTGGCCGCCCGGCCCTGCGCGGGGACGGCCAGGCTCGCGGTGGCGGCCAGCGTCACGGCGGGCACGAGGACGTACCGCATGGTCCTTCCGGTCACTGCGTTTCCTTCCGTGGATGTCGGAGGGTCAGTGTCCGATCACTCGACGGGCCCGAGATACTCAGCCGCTGACCATCGCCGCACGACGATCACTCACCGGGTTAGTAGCCCGTTCGCTCGACGATCAAGCCTCCGATCACCATGTCGGTCCTCGTTCACAGCGAGGCTTTGGCGCTCTTGTCAGCGTGTTGTGAATACGCAATGATTGAGACGTGACAGGCAAGGACAAGCGAGGCACGCGCAAGAAGACCGCCGTGTACAACCGGCTGGCGGTGCTCAGGGCGGAGCGGGGCGTGTCCCGGGCCGACCTGGCCGCCGCGGTGGGCGTGAACCCGCAGACCATCGGCTTCCTCGAGCGCGGTGACTACGGGCCGTCCGCCGAGCTGGCGCTGCGGATCTGCGAGTACTTCGGCCTGCCGTTCGAGGCGGTCTTCTCGCTGCGGCCGTTCACGCCCATGTCCAGCCAGCTGTACCGGTCCGCGGACCCACACCCAGGAGGACAGCCATGACCGAGCCGACCGCCGGCGGCCTCAGGTCCCGCCTGCAGCACCACCGCGAGGTCCTCGCCGCCGCCAAGGACGCCACGCCGCAGGAACGCCGGGCGATCCTGGACGCCATCCGCGCCGACCAGGACGACCGGCGGCGCGCCCGCCGCACCCGGCCCCTGCCGCGGTGGCTCACCCGCCCCGGCGCCCGCCGCGCCCTGGCCGCCGTCGCCGTGGTGCCGTTCGCCTGCGGAACCGTCGGGGCGTACCTGGCGCCCGAGTCGCTGCCCGCGCTCGCGGTGCAGGGCGTGGGCCTGGTGGGCCTGGCGGCGGGCCTGACGCTGCTGCGCCGGGCGACCAGGCTGCTGACCGAGGTCCCCGACGGCGACCTGGACGAGCGGGAGCTGGGCGAACGCGACCGGGCCCTCGGCGCGGCCTACGTGCTCCTGTTCTGCTGCGTGGGCGTCCTCGCCCTGGCCGCCCTCGCCGACGGGCCGCTGCTGGACGTCCGCGCCTGGGAGCCGATGGTCCTCGGCACCCTGTTCACCGCGCTGCTCCTTCCCTCGGCCGCCGCGGCCTGGCGGTGGAGCGACCCCGACGAGGACGACGACCTCTGAGCCGTGGGTGGGGCCTGAACGACCGTCCGCCGGGACGGTCGTTCAGGTGCCGGTGGAGGCGTGGCGGGCGAGTTTGACGGCGGAGACCAGCAGGACGGCGGCCAGGACGGGGATGAGGATCCGGTCGGGGACCGCGCCGAGCAGGAGGCCGCCCAGCAGCGCGCCGACGACCGAGCCCGCGGTCATGACGACGAGGAACCGCAGGTTGGCCCGCATGACCTCGAAACTGGAGTCGCGGCTGTAGCGGGCGAACGCGACCAGCATGGTCGGCAGCGACACCAGCAGGGACAGGCTGCCCGCGGTCTTGATGTCCACGGCGAACAGCAGCACGATCGTGGGGATCAGCAGCTCGCCCCCCGCGACCCCCATGATCGCGGCGACCACGCCGATGCCGAACCCGGCCGCCACGCCGGCCACCACGCGGGCCGCGCCGGGCAGCTCCAGCGTCCGCGTCTCGGCGGTGTGGGTGACCAGCAGCGCGACCGCCATCAGCACCAGCAGGGCGGCGAGCACCTTGTAGAGGGTGGCGGTGCGCATCCGGACCGCCCAGGCGGCCCCGGCCCACGCGCCGAGGAGGCTGCCCGCCAGCAGGTTGACCGCGACCGCCCCCTGCGCGCCCAGCTCGGCGGCGGAGACGACACCGAGGCGGGCGGGCAACGCGGTGACCACCACGATCAGGCTCATCGCCTTGTTCACGATCACCGCCGACAGGGCGGCGAACCCGAACAGGCCGATCAGCAGCGGCAGCCGGAACTCCGCACCGCCCAGGCCGATCATCCCGCCGAGCACGCCCACCGCCGCCCCGGCGGCGAACACCACGGACGGACGCCGCGCCGCCCCGGCCGGAACGACGGCCTCCCGTCCGCTCACCCTCGCACGCCTTCCCGACCGGCCATCCCGAAATTATGCAATACCTACCACTATGATTCGGTATCGCCCCGGGACATCCCGGTCACCACCGTCGGCCACGTGTCCGGCACCGGGGTGGACGTACGGCTGACCGTGGAGCGGCGTGGCCTGGCCAGGTCACGGGGACACCTCACCTCCGCCGCACGGTGACCTGCCGCCGCACGGTGACCTGCCGCCGCACGGGGACGGAGCGCCCGACAACGACGTGGGCCCCGGCGGGTGACCCTCCTTACTCCGACGTCTTGACCTCAGCCGAGCGCCGCGTCACCGTTCGTCCTAGGACGGTGCGAACCCGGCGCCCTCCCGGGTCGTCCCACCGGTCGAGGCCCCGGCAGGGAGCAAGGAGTCGCGATGCAGCAGCGCACGGTGGACGTCCTCGCGGGAGCGGGGGACACCTGGGGGATTCCCGGCCGGACGTTCCTGGTCCTCTACCTCCTGGCGGCGGCGGGCCTGACCGTCGTGGCGCTGCTGGCCCGCCGGTCGATCCGCCGGAACGGCGCGGCCCCTCGCGAGCTGCATCCCTATGAGGCCGCGTACCTGAAGGGCGGCCCGCCCCGCGCGGTCGCCGCGGCGCTGGCGGCCCTGCGGTTCGTCGGGGCGGTGGAGTCGGCGGGCGGAGGCCGGGTCCGGGTGACCGACGGCGCGCAGGCCCGCACCGCGCGTTCCCCGTTGGACGACGCCGTGCACGAAGCGATCCGGGAGAGCGGCGGCATCAAGGTGGCCGCGCTCGGCGGCCATGACCTGGTCGTGTCCGCGCTGAAGCGACTGAGGGACGGGCTGGAGCGCGACGGTCAGGCGCTCACCGAATCCGAACGCGCCCAGATGCACTGGGCCGTGCTGCCGTTGTGGGCGTTGACCGCTCTCGGGGTCGTCCGGATCGTGGCGGGGTCGCTCGGGGACCGGCCGGTCGCGTTCCTCATCGCGGCGACCATCGCGGTCGCGGTGCTCGCGGCGGTGCTGAACGCCGTGGTGCCCGCACTGTCCGAGGCCGGATGGAAGTCCCTGGTCGCGGCCGAGAAGCGGTACCGGCATCTGGACCCCGAGCGCTCCCCCTCCTGGGCCACGTACGGGGCCACGGGGGTCGGCCTCGGCGTCGCGTTGTTCGGGACGACGGCCCTGATGAGCCTGGATCCGGCGTTCGCCGAGGAGACCGAGATCCACCGCAAGGCCGCTTCGGACAGTGGCAGCGGTGGCGGCGACGGCGGAGGCTGCGGCGGCGGGGGCGGGGGCTGCGGTGGGTGTGGAGGCTGCGGCGGCTGACCCGCGTTCGGGCTCAGCGGACGTCCCCGGCGGTAGTCCGTGTCGTGAGGTCGCCGATGACTTCGGACGCCGCGCGGTCCCCCGACTCGATGGCGCCATCGAAGTACCCGTTCCAGACCGACGCGGTCTCCGTACCGGCCCAGTGCAGAGGGCCGACGGGGCGGCGCAGGAGCGGGCCGTAACGGACCAGGCCGCCCGGGATGAAGTGCCCGGAGAAGCACCCGCCGGTCCAGGGCTCGACCGTCCAGTCGAACTCCACGAAGTCCTGGACGTCGCGGGCGGGCTCGCCGAACAGCTCCACGAGCCGTTCCAGGACCGCGTGGCGGCGTCCCTCAGGGGTCAGGCTGCGCAGGTGGTGGGCGTCGGCACCGTAGGCGAACGAGGTCAGCACCGCGCCGGGCCCCTCGGGCGGGGTGTTGTCGACGGTCTCGGTCAGGACGCCGGAGGAACTGTTGCTGATCCCCGACAGGCCCGCCTCCCGCCAGAACGGCCGGGCGTAGACGGCGTGGGTCTTGATGACGTATCCGGCGGTGCGGTGCTGGAAAAGGCCGTAGCGCTCCTCGGGCAGCAGGGGCCGGTAGTCGATGCGCGCCGCGAGGATGGGCGGCACGGCCACGATGACGCGCGCGGCCTCGTAGGCGGCACGGTCGGTGGTGACCCGCGCCCCCTCACCGGAGTGCTCGATCACGCGGACGGGCTCCCCCAGCCGCACGGTGTCCTCGGGGAGGGTGGCGGCGATCCGCTCGGCGAGCACCTGCGGGCCGCCGACGACGCGGTGTGACTGAGCCCCGCCCCGGACACCGTGCAGCGCCGCGAGGCCCCCGCCACTGGCCACGTAGAAGACGGTCGTCAGCAGCGACAGGTCGGTCGCGTCGCACGACAGCAGCGCACCCGCGGTGAGCCTCCCGACATGGCGCGCGGCCGTCTCCGTGGCCGCGTGCTCCCGCAGCCAGCACGCGAGGTTACGGGCGTCCCACGCGGCGGCCTCGGGATGACGCCAGGGCTCGTCCACGGGCAGCCGCCGCGCCATCTGGTCGATCTCGTCGTACACCGTGACGACCTCGTCCGGGGGGCCGGGCAGCCGGGCACCGTCGTAGTCCACGACCGGCTCACCGTGTTCCGGCGTCGGATAGGTCCCCACCCCGTAACGGGCGATCACCTCGTGGACCCGCCGCTGGGACGGCCCCACCCACTGGCCGCCCAGGTCGAGCTGCGTGCCGTCCGCCAGCACCCTGGTGAGGGCACGCCCGCCGACGCGTTCACGCGCCTCCAGCACCACACTCCGCAACCCCGTTTCGGCCAGCCGTAACGCAGCCGCCAACCCCGCGAAGCCCGCCCCGACCACCACCACGTCGCATGACCGAACCTCGTCCATCACAACCTCCCGGTTGCCGTCCTGCCCGTTCCCACCGCCCGGGACGCATGTCCGGATCTGGGCAGCTCCTGTCGGCTCGTGCGCTGAGGCGGCGGCGGTCGGCCGGGCATGATGGGGAGCGTGTCCCGTGACCGTCGGCTGCGAGGGGTGTTCGACGAGGCGGCGGCCGTCTATCAGGACGCGCGCCCCGAGTACCCCGCCGAGCTGTACGCCGACCTGCTCGCGATCACGGGGCTGGAACCGCCCGCGCACCTGCTCGAGGTCGGGTGCGGCCCGGGGAAGGCCACGTTGCCGCTGGCCCGCAGGGGTTTTCGGATCACCGCGATCGAACTCGGCGACGCTCTCGCGGCCCAGGCACGACATCACCTCGCCGCGTTCCCCGGCGTTTCGGTGGTCACGTCGTCCTTCGAGGACTGGGAACCGCCGACCGGGGCCCGGTTCGGCCTCGTCTACGCGGCCACCGCATGGAAGTGGGTGAATCCGGACGTCAGGTACGTGAAGGCCGCCGCTCTCCTCCCCCAGGGCGGCCACCTGGCCGTCTGGAACGCCGGGCATGCCTTCCCCGTGGGCTTCGACCCGTTCTTCACCGAGATCCAGCGTGTCTACGAGGAGCTCGGCGAAGCCGACGGCGGCCCCTGGCCACCACCGCCGCCCGAGGACCCGGCCGCGAGCGAGTTCGCATCCTCCGGCCGCTTCACGGTCGTCGCCACTCGGCGCTACGAGTGGGCGCTGCGGTACACGGCG
>DATADI010000083.1:0-2783 GCA_036258615.1 Thermomonospora sp.
GGGGAGGGCAGTGCCGACAATCCGGCTCTGTGCTACCGCGGCCTCGCCGACGACGTGTACTACCGGCACCACCCGCATGACCCGTCGCGCTACGTCGACACCACGGGCACCGGCAACAGCCTCGAGGTGCGCAGCCCCCAGGTGTTGCGGCTGGTCATGGACTCGCTGCGCTGGTGGGTCACCGAGATGCACGTGGACGGGTTCCGGTTCGACCTGGCCTCGGCGCTCGCCCGGGAGCTGCACGACGTGGACCGGCTGGCGGCGTTCTTCGACCTGGTGCAGCAGGACCCGGTGGTCTCCCAGGTCAAGCTGATCGCCGAGCCGTGGGACGTCGGCGAGGGCGGCTACCAGGTCGGCAACTTCCCGCCGCTGTGGACCGAGTGGAACGGCAAGTACCGCGACACCGTCCGCGACTACTGGCGGGGCGGCTACGCGGCGATGCCGGAGTTCGCCTCCCGGCTGACCGGCTCCTCGGACCTGTACGAGCACGACAACCGGCGGCCGATCGCCTCCATCAACTTCGTGACCTGCCACGACGGGTTCACCCTCACCGACCTGGTGTCCTACAACCACAAGCACAACGACGCCAACGGCGAGGGCAACCGGGACGGCACCGACGACAACCGCTCGTGGAACTGCGGCTACGAGGGCCCGACCGACAACCCCGAGATCCTGGAGCTGCGGGCGCGGCAGCGGCGCAACTTCCTGGCGACGCTGTTCCTGTCGCAGGGCGTGCCGATGCTGACCGCCGGGGACGAACTGGGCCGCACGCAGCGCGGCAACAACAACGCCTACTGCCAGGACAACGAGATCTCCTGGGTGGACTGGTCCGCCGACGACGGCGACCTGGAGTTCGTGCGGCGGCTGGCGAAGCTGCGGCGCGACCACCCGGTGTTCCGGCGGCGGCGGTTCTTCCAGGGCCGGGGCGGGCACGGCGGGCTCGGCGACATCGCCTGGCTGACCCCGGCGGGCGAGGAGATGACCGACGGCGACTGGCACGCCGGGTACGCCAAGTCGCTGGGCGTCTTCCTCAACGGCGAGGCCATCACCGAGCCGGACCCGCGTGGCCGCCCGGTGCGCGACGACTCCTTCCTGCTGCTGGTGAACGCGCACTCGCAGGCGGTGGAGTTCACCCTGCCCGGGGTGGAGTTCGGCGAGCGGTGGGAGTGGGAACTCGACACCGCCGGGCGGGCTCCGGACGGCTCGGCGGACCGGCGGACGGTCAAGGCCGACGGCGTGGTGGAGGTGGCGGGCCGGTCGCTGGTGGTGCTGCGCCGCCTGTGACCGGGCCCTGGCGGTCAGTCCGGCGGCGGGCCCGGCGGCGGGGTCAGCAGCCCGCCAGGGTCCCGCCGCCGTAGCCGTAGGTGATCTTCGCGCCGCCGAGGTAGTAGTGGCCGCCGATCCGGCCGAACCTGATCTGCCGGACGCTGCCCATGTAGTACACGTTGGTCTCGTAGAACAGGTTGAGGTAGTTGTCGGCCCGGCCCCGGGTGTCGGGTCCGGCGATGCCGTCGGCGGCCAGCCCCTCCGAGCGCTGCCAGCTCGCCGTGGCCGAGGCCGTCTGCGCACCGAACTGGCAGTCGATGGCGCCGTAGTCCAGCTTCCCGTCGGCGTACATCAGGTGCTGCCACATGCCCGCCCAGTTGCCGCTCCAGTAGGCGCAGCCGTTGCACAGCGTGGCCTCGTCGCTGAGGTCGTTGGTGGCGACGTCCACGCCGTCGACGATCCTGTTGCCGGTGCCGCGCGCCGACACGTCCCCGGAGCCGGGCCGGTCCAGGTCGGAGGGCACGGGCGGTTTCGCCGAGGCGACCAGGCGGCGGACGTCCCGGGACACGGTGGTGCCGTCCTTGGGCAGCGCCTGCGCCACCCGCACGAGGTCCTGGTGGCGGACCGGGCCCCGGGCGGCGATCTGGTAGTTCACGCCACGCCGTTCGGTCCACAGCAGCGAGGTCAGGCCGGGGCCCCACTCGTCGGCGGCGGAGGTCACCAGCGCGTCGCGGGTCCCGGCACCGGGACGCCGCACCTGGACCGTGGCGACGATCCTGCTGCCGGGTGAGAGCTGGGCGCGGGCGGCCTCTCGGAGCGCTCCCACGCCCCGGGCCACGGTCAGGACGGTGCCGGGCCCGGCGAAGGTCGCGGTGGCGACCCGTACGGTGCGGGACTTCGCCAGCGGCGAGACCGGTGTGCTCTGCGTGCTGTCGCGGAGCGTGTGCCCCGGCAACGCCTCGGCGACGGCCTTGCGCGCCGCCGCGGAGAAGTCGGCGGCGTGGGCGGGACCCGCCGCCGCACCGGCCAGGACGACGGTCGTCGCGACCGTGGTGGCGGCGGTGAGCGCGAACGAACGGCGAAGCGCCATGATTCTCCCCTCCCCTGGCGGCAGGGCCCGCCAGGTGATCATTGACCCTCGCTCTAGAAGATCCGGGAAGAAACTTTCGCACTCAAGAGGCCGTCACGGACCTCACATGGCCATTCGCCCCCTCTTGTCGGCTTCGCCGTCGGGGGGTAGGGGATGCGTCAGGCGGCGACGCGCAGCCCGTGCACCACCCGGCGGACCTCCCGCTCGGGCAGCCCCACCACGCGCACGGTCACCAGCACCCCGGCGCGCGGCACCCAGTACACCCGGGTCTCGGCGACCCGCCGGTACGTCCGCGACACCGCCAGGGCCCGCCCGGCCGGCACCGCGTACGGGGTGGGCCTCGGCAGCCGCCCCGCCTCCAGGCGGCGGGCGCGGGCGAGCCCGCCGGGCACGGGCTCGGCGACGATCTGGAGGGTCGCGGCGCCGC
>DATADI010000084.1:0-5705 GCA_036258615.1 Thermomonospora sp.
GTCGCCGCGAGCAGCGCGGCGACCACGAGAAGGCCCGGACGTCGGAGCGTCATCCCATCTCCATCCTGTCCGTGTTTCCCTTCGTTGTTCCCGGCCGTGGCCCGCTGAAAGGCCCACCGGGGCCAGAGGTGCGGCACCATGGCGATGTGCTGCACCTGCGCGTGATCGCCCCCGCCGACCGGACCGACCGGGTCTGCGCCCTGCTGGAGGACTGTCCGGGGCTGGCCAACCTGGTGGTGCTGCCGGGCGCCGCGCGGCGTCCCGCCGGTGACGTGATCATGGCAGACGTCGCCCGGGAGTCGGCCAACGAGGTCATCGAGATGCTCCAGGCGCTCGACATCGACCATGACGGGTCGATCGCGCTGGACGACGTGGACGTGTCGGTCTCCGACGCGGCCGAGGCGGCCGAGCGGCGCGCCCCCGGGCACGGCGACGACGCGGTGATCTGGGAGCAACTGGACGAGCGCACCGCCGAGGAGACCCGGCTGACGTGGGCGTTCGTGGTGTTCCTGGCGCTGGCGACGCAGCTGGCCGGGATCGCGGCGCTGATCGACTCGCCGATCCTGGTGGTCGGGGCGATGGTGCTGGGGCCGGAGTTCGGGGCGGTCGCGGCGATCTGCTTCGGGATCGTGTTCGGCGACCTGCGGCGGATCGGCCGGGCGCTGGGCGTGCTGGCCCTGGGGTTCGCCGTCGCCATCGCGATCACCTATGTGTGCGCGCTGGTCAGCCGGTGGATCGGGGTGATCGAGCTGGACCGGCTGCCCGAGCAGCGGCCGCTGACGGCGTTCATCTACAGCCCCGACCGGTGGTCGTTCATCGTGGCGCTGCTGGCGGGGGTGGCCGGGGTGCTGTCGCTGACGGCGGGCAAGTCGTCGGCGCTGGTCGGGGTGTTCATCTCGGTGACCACCGTCCCGGCGGCGGGCAACCTGGCGGTGGCGCTGGCCCTGCGGCACCACAGCGAGGTGGACGGCTCGGTGCTGCAGTTGCTGGTCAACCTCGCCGGGATGCTCATCGCGGGCACCCTGACCCTGCTGGTGCAGCGCGGGGTGTGGGCCGTCGTCCAAAAGCGCCAGGGGCGTACGACTTCAGGGTGAAGACGGCGCTCGGGGCGTTCCACTAGGTTCGGGGCATGCCGATCATCGCTGCCCAGGGGCTGACGATGAGGTTCCCCGGAGTGACGGCTCTGGACGACCTCACGTTCGCCGTGGAACCCGGTGTCGTCGGCCTGGTCGGCGCCAACGGCGCGGGCAAGTCGACGCTCATCAAGATCCTGCTGGGGCTGCTGCCCGCCTCCGCCGGGCAGGCCCGGGTGCTGGACCTCGACGTGGCCACCCAGGGCGGGCCGATCCGCGAGCGGGTCGGCTACATGCCCGAGTACGAGTGCCTCCCGCCGGACGTGTCGGCGACCGAGTTCGTCGTCCACATGGCCCGGATGAGCGGGCTGCCGCCGACGGTCGCCCGCGAGCGCGCCGCCGACACGCTCCGCCACGTCGGGCTGTACGAGGAGCGGTACCGGCCGATGGGCGGCTACTCCACCGGCATGCGGCAGCGGGTCAAGCTGGCGCAGGCGCTGGTGCACGACCCCCGGCTGGTGTTCCTGGACGAGCCCACCAACGGGCTGGACCCGGCGGGCCGCGACGAGATGCTCGACCTGATCCGGCGGATCGGCACCGAGTTCGGCATCAGCGTCCTGGTCACCTCCCACCTGCTGGGCGAGCTGGAACGCAGCTGCGACCACGTGGTGATCATCGACGGCGGACGGCTGCTGCGCTCCCAGCCGGTCGCGGCGTTCACCGCCGCCAGCGGGGTGCTGTCGGTCGAGGTCGAGGAGGGGCGGGACGCGCTCGGGCACCGGCTGGCGGCGGCGGGCCTGACGGTGCGGCCCGAGGGGAGGCTGCTGCTGGTGGACGTGGCGGGCGAGCACACCTACGACCTGATCCGCGACGCGGTGGTCGACCTGGAGCTGGCCCTGGTCCGCATGGAGCAGCGCCGCCACCACATCGAGGAGGTCTTCGCGGCACCCCAGGCCCCGCCGCCGCAGGCCGTCCCGCCGCAGGTCGAGAGGACGTGGTGAGCATGGTCACCGGCACCATCCACGACATCGGCTACCGGCACTACGAGGGCCGCCGGCTGGGCCGCGGCTACGTGCTGCGGTCGCTGTACGTGCACAACCTGCGGGCGGCGTGGGGCTTGGGGCGGCCCGCCCGCGCGAAGGTGATGCCGTTCCTGCTGGCGGCGATCATGCTGCTGCCCGCGGCGGGCGACGTCGCGGTGGTCGCCATCACCAAGGAGCACGACCTGCTGTGGCGGTACCCGGCGTACGCCACGTACCTGCAGGTGGTCATCGCGATCTTCCTGGCCACCCAGGCGCCGGTGCTGGCGTCGCGGGAGCTGCGCTTCCACGTGGTGCCGCTGTACTTCTCCCGGCCGGTCGGCCCGCTGGACTTCGTGCTGGCCAAGATGGCGGCGATGGTGACCGCGCTGCTGGCGCTGATGGCCACGCCGGTCACCGTCCTGTACGTCGGGGGCCTGGTCAACAAGGTGCCGGACGCGGGCGGTCACCTGCTGCGCTACCTGGGCGCGCTGGTCGGGTGCCTGCTGTTCGCGCTGGTGCTGGCGGCGGTGGGCATGGTGGTGGCGGCGTTCACCCCGCGGCGCGGGTTCGGGGTCGCCGCGGTGATCGCGGTGATCATGCTGAGCAGCGTGTTCGTGGTCACCGTGCAGGGCATCGCCGAGGCCGAGACCAACTTCACCTTCGCCGGCTGGATGGGCCTGTTCACGCCGTTCAACCTCGTCGACGCCGTCCAGGTGCGGCTGCTGGGCGCGGAGCGGACGGCGGTGGCGGTGCCGCCCGCGCCGCTGGGCGGGCCGGTGGCGCTGGCGTTGTGCGCGGTGCTGGTCCTGGGCTCGATCGCGGTGCTGTACCGCCGTTTCCGGAAGGGGGCCGACCTGTGACCGTGCTTCGGCTGGAGAACGTGTCCCGCTGGTACGGGAACGTCGTGGCGGTCAACGGGGTGTCGATGACCATCGGCCCCGGGGTGACCGGGCTGCTGGGGCCCAACGGGGCGGGCAAGTCCACGCTCATCCACATGATGGGCGGGTTCATGGCCCCCTCCTCGGGCACCGTCACGCTCGACGGCGAGCCCATCTGGCGCAACCCCGGCATCTACCGGCGGCTGGGCCTGGTGCCCGAACGGGAGGCCGCCTACGACTTCCTCACCGGCCGCCAGTTCGTGGTGGCCATGGCCAAGCTGTTCAAGCTGCCCGACCCGGGGGCCGCCGCCGCGCGGGCCATCGCCCTGGTGGAGATGGAGTACGCCCAGGACCGGGTGATCGGCAAGTACTCCAAGGGCATGAAGCAGCGGATCAAGATGGCCTCCGCGCTGGTGCACGACCCGCCGGTGCTGCTGCTGGACGAGCCGTTCAACGGGATGGACCCCCGGCAGCGGCTCCAGCTCATGGACCTGATCCGGCGGATGGCCGCCGAGGGCCGCACCATCCTGTTCAGCTCGCACATCCTGGAGGAGGTGGAGCGGGTCGCCGGGCACATCGAGGTGATCGTGGCCGGCCGGCACGCCGCCTCCGGTGACTTCCGCGCGATCCGGCGGCTGATGAGCGACCGGCCGCACCAGTTCCTGGTGCGCTCCGGCGACGACCGGCGGCTGGCCGCGGCGATCATCGCCGACGGCTCGGCGCGCGCCGTGGAGCTGACCGACAAGGGCCTGCGCGTCGAGGCCGTGGACTTCCGCCGCTTCACCTGGCTGCTGCCCCGGCTGTCGCGCGAGGCGGGGGTACGGCTGTGGGAGGTCTCGCCCTCCGACGAGTCGCTGGAGAGCGTCTTCGCGTACCTGGTGGCGCGGTGAGCGCGCCCCGGCGGACCGACGGGAGTCAGGCATGAACGCGACCATCGCCCTCATCACGTTCCGGGCGATGCTCGGCAGGCGGCGGGCGCTGCTGCTGTTCGCGCTGCCGTTGCTGCTGCTGGCGCTGGCGGGGGCGCTGCGCATCACCGGCAACAGCGACCTGGACGTCTCGGCGGACGTCCTCCAGCGGTTCGCGCTGGGCACCCTGCTGCCGCTGCTGGCGCTGATCGCCGGGACCGGGGTGATCGGGCCGGAGATCGACGACGGCCAGATCATGTACGTGCTGACCAAGCCGATCCCCCGCCACGTGGTCATCGTCACCAAGCTGGCCGTGGCGAACCTGCTGGTGCTGGTCTTCGCGGTGGTGCCGACGCTGATGGCGGGCATGGTGATGAGCGGCACGACCACGGGCCTGAGCGTCGCGTTCACCGTGGGCACGCTGGTGGCCGGGGTCGCCTACAGCTCGGTCTTCGTGGCCCTGGCGGTGGCCAGCCGCAACGCGGTGACCATCGGCCTGCTGTACGCCCTGGTGTGGGAGTCCCTCCTGGGCGGCTACGCGCCGGGCGCCCGCTCGGCGTCCATCCAGCAGTGGGGCCTGTCCGTCGCCGACGCACTGACCTCCACCGAGGCCGTCGAGGCGAGCGTCAGGACCCCCGTGGCGGTGGTCCTCCTGATCTGCGTCACCGCCCTGGCCACCGCCCTGGCCGCCATGCGCCTGCGCACCCTCTCGGTGGCCAGCGCCGAGTAGTCAGATCCTCCTCAGGCGGATGCGTTGGACGGCGTGGTCGCGGCCCTTGTGGAGGACCAGGGTGGCGCGGGCGCGGGTCGGGAGGATGTTGGACACCAGGTTGACCTCGTTGATCTCCCGCCAGACGCGGTGGGCGAACGCGGCGACCTCGTCCTGGTCGAGGTGGGCGTACCGGTGGAAGTAGGAGCGGGGGTCGGTGAAGGCGGTGCGGCGGAGCGCGAAGAGGCGGTCCACGTACCACTGGCGGATGTCCTCGACGCGGGCGTCCACGTAGATCGAGAAGTCGAAGAAGTCGGAGACGGCCAGGGACCCGGCCGGTGGGGCCTGGAGCACGTTGAGGCCCTCGACGATGAGGATGTCCGGCCGCCGGACGGTCTGGGTCGCGCCGGGGACGATGTCGTACTCCAGGTGCGAGTAGACGGGGATCGCGACCTCCGCCGCCCCGGCCTTCATCGACGACACGAACCGCAGGAGCGCCCGCCGGTCGTAGGACTCGGGGAAGCCCTTGCGGTCCATGAGCCCGCGTTCGGCCAGCACCGCGTTGGGGTGCAGGAAACTGTCGGTGGTGACGAGTTCCACGCTGGGGTGCTCGGGCCAGCGGGCCAGCAGCGTCCGCAGCAGGCGTGAGGTGGTGGACTTGCCGACCGCCACGCTGCCCGCGACGCCGATCACGAACGGCGTGGGCTGCACGGGCCCGGACAGGAAGCCGCTGACCGTGTCGCGCAGCCGTCCGTCGGCCTCGACGAACAGGGTGAGCAGCCGGGACAGCGGCAGGTAGACCTCCTCGACCTCGGTGAGGTCGATGGGGTCGCGCAGGCCGCGCAGCGCGTCGAGTTCGCCGGGGGTCAGCGGCAGCGGGGTGCTGGCCCGCAGCGTCCGCCAGTCCTCCCGGGACAGTTCCACGTAGGGACTCGGCACGGTGTCCCATCCGAGCGTCATGGGGGGAGCCTACAAAGCCGGGGCGACACGAGGCCGCGCACCGGGTGCGCGAGGGGCCCGGTACGACCGGTGGTTACGGAAAGGCCCTGCTCACTCGGTAGTGTGGCCGGCATGTGCGGAATCGTGGGCTACGTGGGCTCGAAGCCGGCGCTCGA
>DATADI010000085.1:0-3144 GCA_036258615.1 Thermomonospora sp.
ACTTCGCCCGCGTCCCCGACCTGGAGGTCCCCGGGGTGTGCCGGGCGATCCCGGTGATCGACCTGCTCGACGAGGAGGTGGACGTCACCCCCGGGCGGCACCTCCCGGCCGCCGGGGCGGAGGCCACCGCCGAGCGGTTCACCGCCACCCGGGACCGGCTCGCCGCCGTGATCTCCCGGCTCGACGCCCTCACCCCGGAGGTACGGCCCGCCTCCCGGCCCGCCGAGGTCCCCGTCGTCCCGGTCGGGGAGCTGGCCCGCGCGGGGGCGCTGGCCGTGTGGCAGGCGCCGCTGCGCCGCGACCCCGCCGAGGCCCCGGCGGCGCCGGGCGGGGTGCCGCTGCTGACCGTCGAGGACGTCCTGGAGGGGCGGGAGCCGTCCGCCACGGTCGAGGCGGAGGCCCCCGGCGAGCCCGGCCGCCGGTTGGTGACCATGGCGGGCGACATCGCGGTCACCGCCGCCGCCCGCCGCTTCGCCGCCCGCGTCGTCGAGCGGGACGGGGTGGTGGTCGGACCCCACCTGGTGCTGGTCCGGGTCGACCCGCGGGTGCTCGACCCGCACTACCTGGCCGGGATCCTGCGCAGCTCCGCCAACGTCCGCCACTCCACCGCCGTGTCCACGGGCAGCCGGGCCGACGTCCGGCGCGCCCTGGTGCCCCGGCTGCCGCTGGACGAGCAGCGGCGGCTGGGGGCGCTGTTCCGCCGGATGGCGGAGCTGGAGTCGGCGCTGCGCGGCGGCCTCGCGCTGGGCGGTGAGCTGGCGCGGCTCCTCGCCGACGGTGTCGCCGACGGCACGCTCGGTCCCGCCTGACCCCGCCCTGATCGCCGGAATCGGACAGATCGGGGCCGGGTGCGCGAAGCTCCGCCGGACTGTCCCTCGTTCCGCAGGACGGTGACGGGGGATGGCGTGGGAGAGGTTCTCGCGGGGCGGTACGAGCTGGCCGCGCCGCTCGGCCGCGGGGGCATGGGCCAGGTGTGGGAGGGCGTCGACCGGGCGCTCGGCCGCCGCGTCGCGGTCAAGCTGGTGACCAACGAGCAGATCGCCGCGCGCAGCGACCCGTCGGAGCTGGTCCGCCGGTTCGCCCGGGAGGCGTCGGCGACCGCCGGGCTCCAGCATCCCGGGGTCCCGGCGGTGTACGACGCCGGGACCTACGACGGCGGCCTCTACCTGGTCATGGAGCTGATCGAAGGCACCACGTTCGCCGACCTGATCGCCGAGCAGGGGCCGCTGCCGGTCGGCTGGGCGGCGGCCATGGCGGCGCAGGTGTGCGCGGTGCTCGCGGTGGCGCACGAACGCGGCGTGGTGCACCGCGACGTCAAGCCGCAGAACCTCATGCTCACCCGCGACGGCACCGTCAAGGTGCTCGACTTCGGGGTCGCCGGGATGCTCGACGCGAGCGGCTCCCCCCGCATCACCCGGACCGGCGAGCCCGTCGGCACCCCCGCCTACATGGCGCCCGAGCAGCTGCGGGGCGAGCGCGCCACCCCGCGCACCGACCTGTACGCGCTCGGCTGCGTGCTGTACGAGCTGCTCGCCGGGGAGCCGGTGTTCGCCGGGACCACCCCGCACGTGCTCGGCTACAAGCACCTGGAGGAGATGCCCACGCCGGTGCGCCGCTCCGACGTCCCGATGGAGCTGGACTGGCTGGTACGGCAGCTCCTGGCGAAGGACCCGGCGCACCGGCCGTCCGGAGCCCGCGAGGTCTACGAACGGCTGCTGCCGTTCGCGCAGATCACCGCGCCGCTGGCGGACGTGGACCCGCGCGGCGGGCCGCCCACCGCCATGCACCTGTACGCCCGGGTCCTGGTACGGCTGGCGGGCGTCCCGGCCCCACCGCCGGGGGCCCACGGCCTGGTGGTCCCGCCGGTGCCGCCGAGCGTGGCGGGCGGTCCGGGCCGTACCACCGGATGGAAGCTCCTGCACAGCCTGTGGACGCTGCCGAGCCTGGTGTTCGGGCTGTTCACCTGGACGGGCTTCCTGTACGTGGGGATCCGGCACCGGCGCGGGGCCTGGGTCCTGACGGGCTTGGGCTACCTGCTGCTGTCGATCGGGCTTCTCACGGTGATCTACAACATCCCGGACGACACGCACCCGCTGAACACGGTCGGCATCGCCTACATGGGGCTGCTGTGGGTCGGCGGCTTCGTCCACACGGTGTGGGTGGCGGTGCTGCGGCTGGACCTGCGGGCACAGACCGGGCCCCCGCCGCCCCGGACCCGAGGCTGAACAGGCCGAAGGCCCCGGCTGGTGGAGGCAGCCGGGGCCTTCGGGGTCTCTCTGTCGGACCACTCAGCGCAGCAGGTGGCGGAGCGCCGCGCCGATCAGGGCCGCGCGGGCGGCCGGGGCCGGGGTCTGCTCGATGCCGAAGCCGAGCAGCACCGTGTCCCGCGTCGCCACCGCCGACACCGAGTCGATCAGCGCCTCGGTGCGGACGAACTCGGTGGCGTTACCCGGGCTGCCGTCCGGCGCGCCCCGGATCGCCCAGGGCCCGAGACCGGACTCGAAGCCCTCGGAGTCCAGCACGCCGCCGCTGGTGGTGACCTTGGTGTCGTCCACGAACAGGCCCGTCCCGCCGGTGAACGGGTCGGACACGTAGGCGATCGACACCTCGACCTTCTTCCCGGCGTACGCCGACAGGTCGAACGCCGCCGGGATCCAGCCGCCGGACTCGCCGGTGAAGGAGTTCCAGCGCCCGGACGAGCCGGTGGCGGTGCAGGGGTTGCCGCCGGTCAGGTAGTGCCGCAGGTGCGGGTGCATGGCGAGGAAGTAGCCCGCCTCGCACTCGGTGGGCACGGCCGACGAGGTCCGCCCGTTCCTGTCGGGCAGCGTCGTCCAGTCGTCGCCGCCCTCGGTGCGGGCCTCGACGATGACGTGGTCGTACCCGGTCTCGGTGCTGAAGGACAGCTGCGCCTGCAGCGCCGGGGCCTGCGCGGCGGTCACCGAGGTCAGGTCGATCGTCCGGGTCAGCCTGCGGTACAGGCTGTCCTGGTGCGTCCCGGCGACGTACCACTTGCCCTCGACCGGCTCGTACGGCCCGGCCGCGCCGACGTAGTCGCCCGCCTTCCAGCTGCGGAACTGCGGGAACTCGTCGGCGGGCAGCACCGTGCTGGTGACCTGGAAGCCGCCCGCCTCGTTCAGCGGGTTG
>DATADI010000086.1:0-40528 GCA_036258615.1 Thermomonospora sp.
GACGAGTCGCGTACGGCGAGGGAGAGGGAGAGGGAGCTCATCGGACAGCCTCCTCGGGCTGTACCGCGCCGACCTGGCCCACCGCGCCACCGAACGCCGCGCCCACCGGCGTAGGCAGGCCGCGCCCCGGGGAGCGGAGGCGCCCGCGCAGGCCTACGGACGCGACGCCGAGGCCGTGCGCGAGTACGAGGAGATGTTCACCACCGCCCTCATGGAATCGGGCGTGCCCAACAAGATGATGGCCCGGGTGCTGGTCTGCCTTTACACCAGCGACTCCGGCAGCCTCACCGCGTCCGAACTCGTCCAGCGCCTCCAGGTCAGCCCGGCGTCCATCTCCAAAGCGATCACCTACCTGGAGAGCCAGGGCCTGGTCCGCCGGGAACGCGACGAACGCCGCCGCGACCGCTACGTCGTCGACGACGACATCTGGTACCAGTCGATGATGGCCAGCGCCCGGTCCCTCGCCCAGGTCATCGACATCGCGCGGCAGGGCGTCGGCGTCCTCGGCCCCGGCACCCCCGCCGCCGCCCGCATGGAGAACGTCGCCCGCTTCCTCGACTTCGTCACCGAGAGCACCATCCGCGCCGCGGAACAGGCCCGCGAGGTCCTCCACACCAAGGCCCCGGACGGCCCCGCCGACTCGTCCGTGTAGGTGACCTTCGGGGCGGCGGATGCGGTGACGCCGGGCTTCTGCTGTCCGAGGCTTGCCCTACCGGGCAGAAGCTTGCATACTTGCGCAAGTGAGCAACCAAAGTCCGGTGGGTGACCTCGGCGCGGTGCTGTCCCACCAGCTGTTCCGCGCCCTGGGAGACCCGACGCGCGTCCGCCTGGTGGACCTGCTCGCCGAACGGTGCCGTGCGTGTTCGGTGTCCGAGCTGGCCGAGTGCCTGGAGGTCGACCTGTCGGTGGTGTCCCGGCATCTGGCGCTGCTGCGGGCGGCCGGTGTGCTGCGGGCGACCAAGACCGGCCGGACCGTCCTGTACGAGATCCAGTTCGACGCGCTCGCCGAGGTGCTGCGGGGCATCGCCGACGCCCTGGACCGCGCCCGGGACGACTTCCAGAACGCCTCCTCCTGCACACCCCCCAGCGAAGGGACGACACCATGACGGCCATCGAGGTCGCCCCCACCGACACGCCCGTGGCCGAGGCACGCCTGGTCATCGAGTACTGGACGGTGGCCATGGGCGACGCCTCCTGCGACACCTGTGACAGCACCCTCGCCACCCTCACCGGCGCGGTCGAGACCCTCGGGCCCCTGGCCGGGCGGCTCGGCATCACCCTGGAGGTCGTACCGCGCACCGTCTCGACCTGGGCGCAGGCCCTGGAGCACGAGATCACCGCATCGCCGACCATCCGGGCCGCCGGTGTCACGCTGCGCCCCTCGCACCCGGACGACACCGAGCGGCGCCTGTGGACCTGGCGTGGCCGCACCGGCACCGCGCTCCCCCAGGAGGCCGTGCTCGACACCCTGCTGCAGGCCCTGGCCGCGCACAGCAGCCGGATCGGCGACTACCTGGCCCAGGGCGGCCCGTCCGGCTACCTCCGGCGCTTCCTTTCCGCCCCGGCCTCCGCTCCCTCGACGCGATCCGCTCCGTGCGAGTCCGGCACCGCCTGCTCCTGACCCGTCCGGCATGGGGCTCTTGAATCATCGCCCAATGCGGATAACATCGCCCTATGGCGATGAAAAGCGCGGCGGTCGTCCCGGCGGCCGAGGGGTGTGGGGCGCCGTCGGCGGCGGTGGCGTTGTTCCGGTCGCTGGGGGACCCGTCCCGGCTGGCGATCCTGCTGAGGCTCGCCGAGGGTGAGGCCCGCGTGGTCGACCTGGTCGCCGCGGTCGGGCTTGCGCAGTCCACCGTGTCGGCGCACCTGGCCTGTCTGCGTGACTGTGGCCTGGTCGACTCGCGTCCCGAGGGCCGCTCGTCGCGGTACTTCCTGGCCAGGCCCGAGCTGCTGGACCTGCTCAGGGCCGCCGAAGGGCTGCTGGCCGCGACCGGGGAGGCGGTGGCGCTGTGCCCCGCCTACGGCACCGCGAGCCGACGGGACACGCGGCCGTGACGGCCGTGACCGCCGGGCGGGCCGCGCGGCGCCGGGCGGTGCTGACCCGCCGGGTCCGGCTGCTCGTGGCCGCGACGATCACCTACAACGCGGTCGAGGCGGCGGTCGCGGTCACCGCCGGGACCGTCGCCTCCTCCGGTGCGCTGGTGGCGTTCGGGCTGGACTCGGTGATCGAGGTGGCCTCGGCCGCTGCGGTCGCCTGGCAGTTCTCCGCCCGCGACCCGCAGGTGGTCCAGCGGCGGGAGGCGAGGGCGTTGCGGATCATCGCGGTCTCGTTCTTCGCGCTGGCCGCCTACGTCACCGCCGACTCGATGCTGGCCCTGCTGGGCGGCGGTGACGCCGAGCACTCCACCCCCGGCCTGGTGCTGGCCGCCCTGAGTCTCGCGGTCATGCCGGGCCTGTCGCACGCCCAGCGCCGCGCCGGTCGTGAACTCGGCTCGGCCAGCGCCGTCGCCGACTCCCGGCAGACGCTGCTGTGCACGTACCTCTCCGCCGTCCTGCTGGTCGGCCTGGCGGTCAACAGCCTGCTGGGGTGGACGTGGGCGGACCCGGTCGCCGCACTCGTGATCGCCGCCGTGGCGGTCAGGGAGGGACGCGCGGCCTGGCGCGGGGACACCTGCTGCGCGGTGCCCGCCGCCACGAGCCCGGCGCCCGCGTGCGGAACGTGCGAGCCGTCCTGCGGCTGCTGCTCCGGGCCGTCCCGCTGAAGGTCGCCGCCCCGGCGATCGGCGGTGGCGGGCGCGGTCGTCAGCAGCAGAACCTGAGGTAGTTCTGCAGGTCGGCGAGGGCTTGGGCGGTGCGTTCCTTGTCGCCTCGGTAGAGGACGACCTTGCCTTCGCGGCGGGAGGTGACGATCCCGCCCCGGCGGAGCACGGCCAGTTGCTGGGAGGCGTTGGACTGGCCGATGCCCGCGCGCTCGGCGATCTCGCCGACGGACAGCTCGGCGCCCTGGGAGAACAGCAGCATGATCTGCTGACGTGTCGGGCTGGCGAGGGCCTTGAGGAACTCGTGCGTGGTCTCGGCCAGTTCCGGGGGCTGCCGTGAGGATGCCGGGCCGCATCCGGCCGCGCAGGTCGGCGCGGTGGCCGCCGTCGATCCCGGTGACGGCGACGCTGTCGGCTCGGTCATCGGCGCACCCCCTCGGAGCGGCACCCTACCACCACATTGACATATTAAAAGATTAAGATATGTTGCACGCCATGACGATGCGCAACGGACCCGTGGTGATCATCGGAGGCGGGCAGTCCGGGCTGGCGGCGGCCCGCGCGGTCCGGGAGGCGGGGCTGTCTCCGCTGGTCCTGGAGGCGTCCGGCCGGGCGGCCGGGTCGTGGCCGAGCTACTACGACAGCCTGACCCTGTTCTCACCCGCCCGCCACAGTGCCCTGCCCGGCCTGGACTTCGGCGGTGACCCCGACCGGTATCCGCACCGGGACGAGGTGGTCGCCTACCTGGAGCGGTACGCGGCCTGGCTCGGCGTCGAAGTCCGTACGGGCGTCCGGGTGGAGTCGGTGCGGCCCGGCCACGGTGGGGGCTTCACCGTACGGGCCGACGACGGGCAGGAGATCGCGGCGGCGGGTGTGGTGGCCGCGAGCGGTTCGCGGCCGTACGTCCCGGAGTTGCCGGGGCAGGAGACGTTCACCGGCGAGGTGCTCCACGTGGCCGCCTACCGCAACCCCACGCGGTACGAGGGCAGGCGGGTCATCGTGGTCGGGGCGGGCGACTCCGCCGTGCAGATCGGCTACGAACTGGCCCAGGTCGCGCGGGTGACGTTGGCCTCGCGCGCTCCGGTGCGGCTGATGTCGCGGCTCCAGCGGGGACGCGACGTCCACCACTGGTCGGTGACGAGCGGCTTCGACCTGCTGCCACCGGAGTGGCTGGCCCGGATCGTGCCCGGCCGCCTGGTCAACGACCCCGGCGACTACGAACGGGCGTTCGCTTCGGGACGGCTGGAACGCAGGCCGATGTTCCTCCGCCTCGACGAGGACCACGTGGTGTGGGCGGACGGGACCAGGGAACGGGTGGACGCGATCCTCCTGGCCACCGGCTACCTGCCTGACCTCGGCTACCTCGCCGGTCTGGGGGCGCTGGACGACCGGGGACTGCCGCTGCACTCCGGTGGCCTGTCGGTGACCGTGCCGGGGCTGGTCTACCTGGGGTTGGAGTTCCAGCGGTCGTTCGCCTCCAACACCCTGCGCGGCGTGGCCCGCGACGCCGACTTCGTCATCGGGCCGCTGGCCGCCTACGCCGCCGGAGCGCCCGCCGCGATCGGGCTGTGACGGCCCTACGGCTGGGCGGCGTTCACCGTGCCGGAGGCCCGCGCGAGCCGGTCGCGGGACGCGGGTGGGCCACCGGCACCGGTGGCTAGGCGAGGGCGGGGAGGGCGAACAGGCCCGCCAAGCGGGTGAGCGCGTCGGGGACCACGCGGTAGTAGACCCAGGTTCCGCGTCGTTCGCCCTCGATCAGACCGGCCTGGCGCAGCACCTTCAGGTGGTGGGAGATGGTGGGGGCGCTCAGGTCGAACGGCGTGGTCAGGTCGCACACACACGCCTCGCCGCCCTCCCCGGAGGCGATCAGGTTCAGCAGCCGGAGCCGGACGGGGTCGGCCAGGGCCTTGAACACCCCGGCCAGCTCGACCGCCTCCTCCTGCGACAGCACCGGCCCGTCCAGCGGGGCACAGCAGGGCGCTTCGGATTTAGACATGCATCTAATTTGACATCCATCTATGCAGCGGGGCAAGCTGGCCTTGCTTCGACAGATTTCTAATCAAGGTCGCCGGGACGAGGGCGTCGCACAACCGGAGGAGCGTCATGGACGAGACCACCCAGACCCAGGCCGGGGCGTGCTGCGGAGTGAGCGCGTGCTGTACGGACGCCGAGCAGGCGGTGGACCCCGCGACCACCGTTCACCAGGCCAAGACCGACGCCGGGTGCGGCTGCCTGCACGACCGGGACGAAGAACCGCCGGTGGTGGTGGTCGGGGCGGGGCCGGTGGGCCTGGCCGCCGCCTCCCACCTGGCCGAACGCGGGCTGCCGTTCGTGGTGCTGGAGGCCGGGGAGCAGGTCGGCGCGGCGGTCGCCGCGTGGGGGCACGTGCGGCTCTTCTCTCCCTGGCGGTACGACATCGACGCCGCCGCCCGACGCCTGCTGGAGCCCACCGGGTGGGTCGCTCCGTCCGACGACGCTCTGCCCACCGGTGCTGAGCTGGTTCGCGACTATCTGGCCCCGCTGGCGGCCGTTCCCGCGCTGGCCGACCGGATCCGCACTCGCACGCGGGTCATCGCGATCACCCGCGATGGTGTGGACGTCACCCGCACCATCGGCCGGGACGACCGCCCCCTGCTGGTCCGCACCGTTACCGCGGACGGAGCCTATGAGGACCTGCGGGCTCGTGCGGTGATCGACGCCTCCGGCACCTGGGGACGTCCCAACCCGCTGGGGCACTCCGGGCTTCCCGCGCCCGGCGAGGAGCAGGCCGCCCGGTACATCACCGGGCCGCTCCCGGACGTTCTGGGCCGCGACCGTGACCGCTTCGCCAGCAAGCACACCCTGGTCGTCGGCATGGGGCACTCGGCCGCCAACACCCTCCTCGACCTGGCCGAACTCGCCGCCCACACCCCCGGCACCCGCATCACCTGGGCCGTACGCGGCGCCTCGGTCGCCCGCCTGTACGGCGGCGGCGACGCCGACGGCCTCCCGGCACGCGGCGCCCTGGGGTCACGGCTCAAGCAGGCCGTCCAATCCGGCGCGATCGACCTCGTCCGCGGCTTCTCCATCACCCGCCTGGCCACCCCCGACGGCGATGGGCCCGTCCAGGTGACCGGACGTACCCCCGACGGTGAGCGCACCCTGACCGCCGACACCGTCGTGGCCGCCACCGGGTTCCGCCCCGACCTGGACATGCTCCGGGAGGTCCGCGTCGAACTCGACCGGGCCACCGAGGCTCCGGTCAAGCTCGCGCCGTTGATCGACCCGAACTTCCACAGCTGCGGCACCGTCCCCCCGCACGGCGAACGCGAACTGGCCCACCCCGAGCAGGGCTTCTACCTGGCCGGGATGAAGAGCTACGGCCGCGCCCCCACGTTCCTGCTCGCCACCGGGTACGAGCAGGTCCGTTCCATCGTGGCCGCCCTCGCCGGAGACCGGCAGGCCGCCGACACCGTCCACCTCGACCTTCCCGAAACCGGCGTCTGCTCCACCGACCTGCCCACCGAGGACGAAGCAGGAGGCTGCGGCACCTCCTGCTCCACCCAGCCCACCGACGCGGCCGCCGAGCAGAACGAAGGCTGCTGCGGGGCCTCCGCACCCCAGCCCGTCTCCCTCACCGTCGGCGGGCTCGGCTTCGCCACCGGCCACGTCCACGGCTACTCCGGCGAGATCGCACACACCGACGCCTGACCTCGGCCCCGGGCCTCCACCGCCGCCGGTCACCCACGCCCCGGTACCGGCGGCGCGGCCCGAGCCCCATCACCGCCGGTTTCTGTATCGGCCTGCTCGTGCCTGCATCCTTCGCGCGGCGGAGGCGGTTGGCTCGCACGCGGGAGGCCGCTGCGGGCCGTGCTCGGAAGCATGTGTGTCATTCCCACCACACAAGGAGCGGACATGGCCATCAGAGCGTTCCGGGTCATCACGGCCGTCGGCCTGGCGGGCGGCATCGGTGTCGCCGTCGCCGGGGCCCACCTCTCGTCGGCTGCGGCGTCACCTACCGGGCACGTCGAGGCGACCGGGCAGCCCAGGGCGGCCGAAGCCGTCGTCAAGGGCGACGCCTGGGTGGACTTCACCCTCGGCCGGGAGGCGGTGCGGCGCTTCACCATCGACGTGAGCGGCCACCCGTACAAGATCGTCAACGGGCGGTTCGTGCTGGGCGCGGCCCGCGGCACCGTGACGTGGGACCACCACATGCTCCAGGGCCCCGACGCCGGGAAGCACTTCTACGGGACGATCGACGTCGACTACGTCATGACCGGTGGTCCGGTCGCGGTCATCTCCGGTAAGGCCCGGGACGCGGTGAGCGGCGGCAGGAAGGGCGACCGCGTCTCGCTCACCGTCTACGACAGCCCACAGGGGAACGCGTTCGACCGGGTCGGGTTCTCCTGGGGAGCGGCCGACCCCGCCTGCGTGCCCATCGGCCTGGCACCCGCCCCGTTCGCCCAGGTGATGAGCTTCGACGGGCTCCAGGGCGGATACACCGTCAAGCACGCCGAACTGCCCGCCCTCGACGGCCTGACGCAGGAACCGAAGACCCCGCATCCCTGCCCCAAGCCCAAGCCCAGGCACTGACCCAGGCGACACCACCACCCGCTACACGCAACCGGGGAAGGCGTCGATGAACCCCTGCGGAGGCCGATACGAGTGGGCTCCGATGTAGTGGGCGACGAGGTTGGGAGCGGCGTACACGGTGCCGTCCGGACCCACGACTCTGATCTCCGCGTCGCCCAGGGCCAGTTCCGTGCCCTCGAAGTCCATCCGGATCGGGTAGGGCCCTGCGGGGCAGAGGAAGCACTCGTGCCACCCACGGGTGCGGTTCACCAGGCGGCGTTCGGCCGTCATCCGCAGGATGGCGCGCACCACTCGCTCGGGCACGGGGCCCGTGGGGAACGCATGTCCGGCCGCGAGCCACCCCACGTTGAGCGCGGGACGTGTGTCGCTCGCGCGGTAGGAGTACGGGCTCAGATCGGAGAAATGGGTCATGACAACCGTTGCGGGCTCACGTCGGTGATGTGGATCCCCTGGGCCGTCAGGTCTGCGGGAACGGTGCCGGTGAGCAGCAGGCTCGCGGCCAGACGGGCCAGGGCGGGGGCGAGTTGGAGGCCATAGCCGCCCTGGCCTGCGGCGAAGTGGAAGTCGGGGATGGCGTCGTAGGCGCCGACGACCGGTTCGCCGTCGCGGACGAAGGAACGCAGGCCCGCCCAGGCGTGGGCGACGCTGCGCAGGCCGAGGGTGGTGGCCTGGTCGACGGCGTCGATGGCGCGGGCGATCTCGGTTTCGTCGGGTCGGGCGTCGCAGGGCGGGCTGGGGGCCTCGTCGGACGGTGACACCAGCACGCCGCCGGGGTCGGGCTTGAAGTACCAGCGGTCCTGCCCGTCGGCGACCAGCGGCCAGCGGTGCCGGTCCGGGAAGCCGTGGACGGGGCTGATGAAGGCCGTACGGCGTTTGGGTTGCAGGCCGATCGGCGGGACGTCGGCGAGCGCGGCGACCTCGTCGGCCCACGCACCGGCGGCGTTGACGATGGTCGCGGCGCTGACGCGGTGCCGCCCGGCGGCCAGCTCCCAGCCGGTGGCCGCGCGGGTGATGCGGTGGACCGGCGCGGCCGTGACAACGGTGCCGCCGTGCCGGCGGATCCGGCGCGTGTAGGCGGCCAGGAGGGCGGCGGTGTCGATCTCGGTCCCGTTGACGTCGAGGCCGCCGCAGCGGACGACGTCGGGGCGCAGCGCGGGGCACCAGCGCAGCGTCTCGGCATGATCGGTCGGCTCCAGGCCGACGTCGGCGGCCACCCGGTCGCCGACGATCCGCTCGCCGCCGTCGTCGGTGGCCACGACGAGCAACGGGCGGGGGCTCAGCAGGCGGGGCCGCCCGGCCTCGGCGAGCCGGTCGAACAGCGGGCGGCTGGCGAGGGTGAGCGCGCGGGCGACCGGGCCGCCGTAGCTGGGCAGATGGACCGCGGCGGCCCGGCTCGTGGCGTGGTACCCGAGCCGCGGTTCGCCCTCGAGGAGGACGACCCGGCGGTCGGCGGCCAGCTCGGCCGCGACCGACACTCCGGCGACGCCGCCGCCGATGACGGCGACGTCACAGGTCAGGTCACTGGTGGTGCCGCTCATGCCGAGGCTGCTCCCTTGGGGCGGCCGGAAGGCGGTGTGGCGTCGCCCAGATCGTAGAGCGTTCCGCGGAGCCCGGGGGCGGCACCCGGGTTTTCTTCCTGAGTAAAGAAAGTACCCTGGAGGCCATGAGGGGCGAGATCGGGGCCGGGGTCGTGGTGGGTCGTCGGGGCGGACGGGCGGTGCGGGCGGAGCCCGAGCTGGTCGGGGACGGGACCAAGGCGCAGATCTTCGCCGAGATCCTCAGCTCCGGCCCGCTGTCGCGGACCGAGGTGGCGCGGCGGCTGTCGCTGTCCCAGTCCACGGTGACGAAGATCGTGAATCCCCTGCTCGAGCTGGGCTACCTCGTGGAGGCCGGTGAGCGCAGCTCGGGGAACGGCCGCCCGCAGCGGCTGGTGCGGGTGGCGCGCGACATGCACAACGCGATCGGCGTCAAGCTGGCGCCGGCGCACGTGACGGCGGTGCTGACCGACCTGGAGGCGGGCGTGCTGTCGCGGATGCGGGTGTCGATGCCGCCGGGGTACTCGCCCGACTACGCCCTGGACACGGCGGCGGCGGTGGTGGACGAGCTGCTGGAGGCGGCCCCGGGTGCGCGGGAGCGGCTGCTGGGAGTGGGGGTCGGGCTCGGCGGGCACGTGGACTCCCGGTCGGGCCGGTGCGTGTACTCCGGGGTGCTGGGCTGGCGGGACGTGGACCTGGCGGGGCGGCTGGCCGAGCTGGTGGGGCTGCCGGTGTTCGCCGACAACGACGTGAACGCGCTGGTGATCGCCGAGCGGTGGTTCGGGGAGGGCCGCGACAGCGACTCGTTCGCCGTCGTCACGGTCGGGGCGGGCATCGGGTGCGGGCTGGTGCTGCGCGGGGAGCCGTACGTGGGGGTGGCCGGGCTGGGCGGCGAGCTGGGGCACGTACCGGTGCAGCCCGACGGGGCGCTGTGCTCGTGCGGGAGCCGCGGGTGCCTGGAGACGGTCGCCTCCGACGTGGCGGTGATGCGGCAGATCGCGGCGTCCGGCCTGGACTGCGCGAGTGTGGAGGAGGCCGTCGCCCTCGCCAGGGAGGGGGAACCGGCGGCGGTGGCGGCGTTCGCGTCGATGGGCGAGGCGCTCGGGCGGGGGCTGGCGGTGCTGTGCAACCTGCTGAACCTCGACAAGATCGTGGTGACCGGTGAGCGGGCGGGCGCGTACGACCTGTTCGGGCCGGCCTGTGAGGCGTCGCTGGCGGCGCACGGGTTCTCCTCGGCGGCGCGGGACTGCTCGCTGATCGTGGACGTGGCCGACGACTACCTGTGGGCGCGGGGCGCGGCCTGCCTGGTGATCCGCAACGCGGTGTACGTGAGCCGCTGAGGGCGGGGCGGGCCGCGCACGCCTCCCAACACACGCGTACCCGCCCCGCGTCCTGGCCGGACCGGCCCGTGCGGGGCGATCCGTGGGTTCCGGCCCCGGGCCGACATCGGCCCAGGGCCGCTCAGGTGCCGGTCAGTCCTCGTAGATCCACTTCTGGCTGTTCCAGGTGCCGCAGTCCCACAGGTGCAGGGCGGCGCCGTCGGCGGTGCTCTGTTCGAAGACGTCCAGGCAGCGGCCGGACTTGGTGTTCCTGAGGGTGCGGTCGGGTTGGTGGGTCCACTGCTGGGAGGCGTAGCCGCCGCAGTCCCACAGATGGGCCCTGGTGCCGTTGGCGGTGTATCCGCCGACGACGTCCATGCACTTGCCGAGCGCCTTCAGCCGGGTGCCGTCCACGGTCCACGCCTGCTTGGCGGAGCCGTCGCAGGTGCCCTGCTGGATGGCGGTGCCGTTGGCGGTCGAGCCACCGGCGACCTCGATGCACTTGCCGTTGCTGTTGACGATCCGGATCGTCCCGCCCGGCGGGTCGGTGGGGGTGGGCTGGTTGTCGTCGACGGTCTTGTCGAAGTAGATGAAGTCCCAGTTCTTCAGCTGCGGGACGGTGAAGGACACGTACCGGCCGCCGCCGTCGGTGCCGGTGGTGAAGGCCAGTTCGCTGGACCGCCCGCCGTCCCGGTCGGGGCTGGCGACGTGGATGCTCGGCGGAACGGGCTGGTCGCCCAGGTAGTACTTGACCGGCAGGTTGGTCAGCGTCGGCGGGGTCTGGGTCCCCGCGTCACGCCACCTGTTGTCGTTGCCGAGCAGGTTGATGAGGTGGATGACGTCGACGCCGTCGTTGCGCATGACGTTCGTCCAGATGGTGTTGCCCTGGCCGTCGTTGCTGGTCGGCTGTCCGGAGATGTGGACGGCGTTGGAGGCGGCGCGCAGGTTCGGCCCGTAGAAGAGGTTCTCGTACCCGGTGATGACGTCGTAGTAGACCTTCTGCCAGGCCTTCAGCTCGGCGGACATGGTCTTGCTCTTGTTGAGGAAGTACTCGGTGTTGAGCATGTGGTCGTTCGGGCCCATCTCCAGGTGGAAGGCCCCGTTGGCGGCGAACATCGCGTTGGCGAGCTGCACGGACGTCGTGTCGAACACCGAGTTGTTGTTCGGCGTCCCGTCCGGGGTGTTGGGCCGGTTCATGTAGGCGGGGGTGACGTGCGGTTTGCCGCCGGACGCCTGCCGCTGCCTCTCCAGGTAGTTCTTGACGTTGGGGTGGGTCTCGTAGTTGCTCCACAGCTCGGTGTAGAGGTAGTCGGCGTTCGTCCTGGCCAGCTCGGCGTCACCGAAACCGTCCACGGCGTTGAACCCGACCGCGTTGCGCCCGGCGGGCAGTGCGGCCCTGGTCCGGTCGGTGAGCTGGGCGAACCCGGCGGGACGGTCCACCCGGTTGCCGTTGACGTCGTACATCTCCTCCCAGTAGCCGATCTGGTCGAGGTGGGCGCCGTCGAACCCCATCGAGTGCACCGAGTCGACGTACTGGCCGATGATGTGGTCCTGCCAGGCGGTGTTCTGCGGGTTCATCAGGTGCAGAATCTGGTTGGGCAGCATCTGGTACGTCCACGGCTGCCCGCCGCCCTTGAACAGCCGCCAGTTGGGGCTGACCTGCGACTGGTCGTAGTCGTTGAGCGCGGCGTACGACATCTGGTACGGCAGGGCGGCCACTCCCCGGGTGTGGCCGGAGCCGATGTAGTTCCTGACCGTCTGGGAGCTGATGGTGTCGCCGTTCCAGGCCGTCCAGGTGGCCGCGACGCCGGATCCCTCGTGCCTGACGGGCCGCTCGTGCTTCCACAGCCAGTCGTAGTACTGCAGCGCGTTGATGTGGTATCGCTGGGACAGCTCGGCGATGTCGCCGTCGGCCTCGCCCGCGGAGATCCCGGGGCCGTAGAAGGCCAGGAAGCCCTGGCGGGGGAAGCGGGTCCAGGAGCTGGACACGTCGATGGCGGTCTGGGTACGGCTGGAGCCGCTGTCGATCTCCACCAGATAGCCGGTGTAGTCCGTGGTCGGCGGCCTGACCTTCCAGGTGACCTGGCCGCTGCCGGAGGACTGGACGGTCGCCTGCTGGACGACGTCGCCGAGGTGGGTGAGCCGGAAGGTGACCGGTCCGCTGCCGTCCACGCGGGCGGTGACGGTGGCCTCCTGGCCGGGCGCGTAGCGGGAGGCGTCGGTCCAGGCGTCGAGGACGGTGGCCGCCGACGCCGACAGCACCGGCAGGACCGCGAAGCTCGCGCAGGCCAGCCCAACGGCGCCCGCGGCGGCCACCGCGCCGCGGAGCCGGGATCGGGCTGGTCTTGGCGGTAGATGCGTCACGTGAGATGCCTTTCTGGGGTGGGGGGGACCGGGGGGGGGGACCCCCCGCCCGGACGTGGTGATGTGGATCAGCCCTTGGTGCAGGGCCGGCCGTTGAGCGTGAACTCCGAGGGCGTGGCCGGGGAACCGTCGGCCTGGAAGCCGATCTGGGTCGCCGAGCCGGGGGTGAGGGTGCCGTTCCACCCGGAGTCGGTGGCGGTGACGTCGCGGCCCGTCTGCGTCCAGTTCGCCGAGTGCCCGCCGGTCACCCGCTGGTCACCGGGGAACGAGAAGCCCAGCGACCAGCCGTCGACCGTGGTCGTTCCGGTGTTGGCGATCTGGACGTCGACCCAGAAGCCAGAGCCCCAGTCGCTGGCCACCCGGTAGGTGACCTTGCAGGACGGCGTGGAAGCGCTGTCGGTGCGTACGGTCGTCACCGGTGAGGGCGCGGACTCGCGACCCTCGGTGTCACGGGCCACGACGTGGAACGCGTACTCCGTGCCGGGTGAGAGCCCTGAGACGGTCAGCGACGTGCTGGCCGAGGTCCCCGCCAGGGACCCGTCCCGGTAGACGGCATAGTCCTTGACCGGTGCGGACCCCGCCGTGGAGGCCGTCCAGGTGAGCTTCACCGAACTCGCCGTGATGTCCGAGGCCACCGGCTTGCCGGGTGCGCCGGGCGGCTGGACTTCGGGGTCGCACAGCGTCCTGGTGTAGCGGCAGGCGACGATCGACGGGGTGCCCAGGTGCCTGTTCTGCTGGATCGACCAGGCGAGCCGGACGTACTGGCCGTGCGCCCAGCCCAGCGGGGTCGCCGAGAAGGTCGGCCGTCCGGCGACGTGGCCGCCGCCGCCCGCGGGGGCCCGGTTGTCCCAGACCTGTTCGGGCAGCAGCCCGGCCTGGGTGCTGGTCGCCGCCATGTCGGTCAGCCGCTGGGCTGCGTCGCCGGGCCTGCCCGCGGAGATCTCGTACTCGCCGCGCTCACCGGCGAACAGCGGCCACAGCCGTCCCTTGGTGGTCTGGCTGCCCTGGGGGAACCCGAAGTTCCACTCGCCGCCGTTGTCCTGCTCGCCGTAGCCGTCCCAGTTGTAGCGGTGCCAGTGACGGCCGCTGGGGGTCATGTCCGACAGCTGCTGGTCGACGACGGGGATGGTGGAGAGGATGTCGGGGTCGTTGGGCGGCAGCACGCCGAGGCGGACGGTCTCCAGGAACGACGGGTCCACCACGGCGCGCTGGTCGGCGTTGTTGGGGCCGCTGTCGCCGACGTCGTAGGTGGTGCCGTTGTTGGGCTTGCCGTCCTTGGTGATCCGCAGGAAGTACGGCTTGTCGCTGTGCGGGCCGGTGGTGGTGACGGTCCAGCTCTTGAGCTTGGACTGCCAGTCGTCGGCGGTCGCCAGGTACCTGGTCCGCGCGGCGGTGTCGCCGTTGGCCTGGGCGATGTCGGCGGCGGTGACCAGCCCGGCGATCTCCATGGCGATGGTGGCCGGGGAGTAGCCGCCCTGGTTCTCCCACCGTTCCTGCTTGGTGATGGGGCCGTTGGCCACGATGTAGTCGGCGGCCCGCCTGACGTGGCTCCAGGTGTCGGCGTCCTTGCGGCCCGCCGTCCACGCCAGGATGATCGGCGCGGCGACCTCGTCCATCTGCGTGTTGGTCCAGTGCTCGGTGCCGTCCAGCTTGCTGTTCTGCGGGAACGACCCGTCGGACTTCTGCTGCCGTTTGAACAGGTACGTCAGCGCCCGGTCGGCGGCGGCCGGGTCACCGGCGGTCAGCAGCCCGCCCGCCTTGCCCGCGGTGTCCCGCGCCCACACCAGGTGGTACGCGCCGGAGGGGTTCTCCAGGTTCGGGTTGGTGCCCCAGGCCCACGGCATGGTCGGCGAGGCAACGAACGCGCCTCGGTAGGTCTTGTCCTCATGGGCGGCGAGGATCATGATCGAGGAGTTGTAGACCGCCTTCTCCCGGTCGGTCTTGAGGCTGGCGGGCGGCGGCTTGAGGGTGGCGACGTAGTCGTGCCAGCCGTCGGCGTACTCGGCGGCCCGGTCCGCGAATCCCGCCGTCAGCGAGGCCCGCGCGGTGGTCAGCGCCGACCCCGCGTCGCGGCCGAAGCCCAGCGCGATCGTGGCGGTGCGGGACGAGCCGAGCCCGGTCACGTTGAGACGCCCGGTCTGCACGACGTTGCCGTTGGAGTTGGCGTCGTAGTGTCCGTCGAGGTCGAAGTCGTTCTTCAGGTCGTTCCAGCCGTCGCTGGAGCTGCCGAAGTAGCCGCTGGTGGTCTCGGCGAACGCGGGCGCCGACACCAGGGCGCTGCCGTTCTTGCCGTCCTCGGCGACCAGCGCGTCACCGTCGGTACGGCCGTGGTCGTCGGAGGAGTAGGACCCGCTGTTGGACAGCCGCGGGTTGTAGATCGTGTACAGCTTCAGCGGCTGCCCGGTCAGCGACTCGAAGTCCACGTTGAGCAGGACGGTGGGCCGGTCGGGGTCGGTGACGTAGGTCTTGGTGAGCCGCCACCTGCCGTTCTTGGCGGTGTTGACGACCTTGTAGGTCAGCGACCTGGCGTCGGTGAGGGTGGTGGAGTGGGTCGCCCCGTCGGTCTCCAGGTCGGCGAACGTGCTGCCGTCGGTGACCGCGAACTTCATGTCGCGCACCGACGGGGTCCCCAGGTCGGGGTAGTAGATCTCGGAGACCGCGCCGTTCTGGAGGGTGAACCAGACCTTGCTGTCGAGGGTCTTGGAGGTGCCGTAGCCGTCCTTGTTGGCCGGCGCCCAGGTGGGGTTCTGCCCTGGGGCGCCCGGCGCGTCCGGCAGCGCGTGCGCCGGGGTGGCCGGTGCCAGGACGCCGCCGAGCAGCAGCGCCCCGAGCAGCAGCGAGCGTTTCACTTACGACCTTCCCTTCGGGGGGTGGGAGCCGCCCCGGCTGGGCGGCCCCGTGACGTGGGAGGCGGTCTAAGTGGGAGGCGTTGTGCGAGAGGTCAGCGGGACAGGGGCAGGAAGGGGATCGCGGGCGGCCGGGTGCGGTAGTCCAGGACGTCGGACTGCCTCTGGCCGGGGCCGACGATGACGTCGATGCTGTTGGGGTCGGAGGTGTCGGAGTCCTTGGCGGGGCCGTCGTCGGTGACTCCGGCGCCGCCGCCGAAGCGGTAGTCCCGCACCCACCAGGGGCCGGTGTTCCAGTGCTCCAGGCTGTAGACGGGCCGGACGTTGCCGATGCCCTCACCGGCCTCGGCGTTGCCGAACATCGCGACGGCGTATCCCGCGCCGGCCGGGTCCGCGCCCCCCAGCGCGCTGACCGGCAGGCTCGCGACGATCTGCCTGGCGGCCGGGACGACGGTCAGCTCCGCCGGCGCGACCTTCGTCCCGGACGGCGCGTAGGCCCCCGTGGCGTACGCGGCGTCCGGGTAGCGGCCGTCGGCGACCACCGCGAGCCGCCACGACCCATCGGTGTTCAGGTTGGTGCCGGGCAGCGCCGATGCGGGCGTCTTGGAGCCCTCGGCGGTGCGCACGTAGACGTTGAGGCGCTGGATGCTCATACCGTTGCCGCCCCACGGGTTGCGGATCTCCCCGGCGATGCGGGTGACCAGCCGCAGCGTGTCGCCGTCGCGGTAGACGTCGAAGGCGGCCAGGTCGAACGCGCCCGGGTTGAACGCGCTCGCGGCCGGATACACGTACGTTCCGGGCCCGTTGTCGTCGCCGGTCGGGTCGGTGAGGCCCCCGAGCCGCTCACCGTAGGCCAGGACCGTGCGGGACACGGCGTTGGTGCCGCCGTCCGCGCCGACCGCCGCGACGGTCACCGTGTTGCGCAGCGCGGGGAGCTTCACCGTGGCCGAGTACCGTCCGCCGGCGGGGGTGACCTCGGTGACCTGGCCGTTGACGTCGATGTAGACCTTGGCGGCGGCGGTGGTGCCCTCGACCTCGATGCTCTTGCCGTTCGCCGTGTCCAGGTCGCCGGGCGAGGTGACGGTGAGGGCGGGCGCGGGCTTGGGGGCGGCGTACCGTGCGGCCACGACGCGCGGGGTCTCCACCGGCCGTCCCGCACCGATGCCCTGGGCCAGCCGCACGTACTGGGCCATCGCCCACGCCAGCGGCGCGGCCGACCCGGTGCCCTTGCCGAACACGTGCCCGTACGAGGTCGGTTCCGGCCGGTCCCACACCTGCTCGGGGATCATGTACCCGCTGCCCGCGGACTCGGCCATCGTCCGCAGGTACGGCAGCGCGTCCTGCCCGTTGGCCAGCGCGTACTCGCCGCGCTCACCGGACAGCAGCGGCCAGGGACGGCCGATGCCGACGCCCGTCCAGGGCGCGCCCTCGGCGGTCTCGCCGTACCCGTCGAAGGTGTAGCGCTTCCACATCAGCCCGGCCGGGGTGCGCACCGCGATCGACTCGTCCACCGCTTTCAGCGAGTGCGCGACCGCCGGGTCGTGGGGAGGCTTGACGCCGAGCCGGGTCAGCTCCAGGAACCCGGCGTCCACCACGCTGTTCTCCTTGTGGACGCCCGCGCCGTTGGCGTACTCGCGGGTGGCCCCGTCGTCGGGCTTCCCGCTGGCGTTGATGCGGACGTAGTACCGGCCGTCGCTGAGGTTCCCGGTCGTGGTGTACGTCCAGTCCTGGACCTTGCGCTGCCAGGAGTCGGCGACGGCCTCGTACACGGCCGCCGACCGGGCCTCGCCGTGCGCGCGGGCCAGGTCGGCGGCGCAGACCAGCGCGGCGATCTCGGCGGCGATGGTGGACGGCGAGTACCCGCCGGTCTCCTCCCAGCGTTCCTGCGGGGTCACGGGACCGTGGGCGACCAGGTGGTCGGCGGCCTTCTTGACGCCCTCGTGCCAGGCTCCGACCTGGTGGGCGAGGATGATCGGGAAGGCGGTCTCGTCGAGCTGGACGTTGGTCTGGTCGGGGGTGCCGTCCACCTTCGAGGTCTGCGGGAAGTGCCCGTCGGGCAACTGCTGGTGCTCGAACAGCCACCGCACCGCGGCGCGGGCCGAGGCGGTGTCCCCGGCGGCCAGCAGCCCCGACACCTGGTGGTACAGGTCCCGTGCCCACACGAAGTGGTAGCCGCCGTTCTTGCCGTCGGCGTCGACCGCCTGCCCCCACGGCAGCGTCAGCGACGCGATGAACGCACCCTTGTGGGTCTTGTCCTCATGGGCCTTCACCGTCATCAGCGACGCGTAGTACTGGGTGCGGAGCCTGCCGGTCAGCTCACGAGGCGGCTTCTTCAACCGCGCCAGGTAACGACGCCAGCCCGACTGGTAGGCCGCACGGGTCGCGGCGAAGGGCCGGCCGGCGGTCCCGGTCGCCGTGCGCACGGCCTCGGCGGCCGAGGCTCCGAAGCCCAGCGCCAGGGTGACCCGCGCCCTGCCTCCGCGTGCCGGGACCTGCCCGACCTGGACGATGTTGCCCGGCCCGGCCTTGGCGTACGTGCGGGTCAGCGTGTGCTCGGCCTTGAGGTCGGCCCATCCGTCGCTCGCACCGCCGACATAGCCGCTGGAGGTGGAAGCGAAGCCGGTGGAGCCCACCAGCGCCGACGCCACGTCGCCGTCCTCGGTGACCAGCGCGCCGCCGATCGTGCGGCCGGTGTCGCCCTTGGCGGACCCCGCCATGGACGGGTCGTACAGGACGTACAGGCGTAGCGGGCCGCCCTTGAGGACCTGGAAGTCGACCTCGACGGCGACGCTGGAGCGCGCCGGGTCGGCCACGTACGTCTTGCGCAGCCGCCACCGGCCCGCCAGGTCCTCGGTGACCTGCTCGTAGGTCAGCGAACGCTCGTCGGCCAGCCGCACCGACCGCCGGGTGTGCTCCGACTCGCGCTGGGTGAACGAGCGGCCGTCGGTGACCGCGAAGTCGAGCGTGCGGACGTTCGGCTGGTCGCCGCTGGGGTAGTACACCTCGCTCAGCGCGCCGTCCACCAGCGTGAACCAGACCTTGGAACGGTCGCTCATCGCCGTGCCGACGCCGTCCTTGCCGCCCTTCGTCCAGGTCGCGGCGGCTCCCGGAGCGCCCGGCGGATCCTCCGGCGGGACGGCCAGCGCCCGGGCGGCGGAGGCCGTCACGAGCGCCAGGGCGAGGGGCAGGGCGAGCGCGGAACGGGGTGGGCGCATGCCGTCTCCTGGGGGGAGGAAGCCTGTGGCCCCGGTCACAGCGGGGCTCTCGGCCCGTAAGCCTCACCCGGTTTCTTGGAGATGTCAAGAAAGCAACAGAAGGTTTCTTGACGAAGGAAAGCTAGCCGTGTCACGATCCTGGGCACCCGCTCGGACCCCGACCGCAGGGAGGCCCCCTTGACCGCGTCCTGGTGGCGGAACGCCGTGATCTATCAGGTCTACCTGCGTTCCTTCGCCGACTCCGACGGCGACGGGATCGGTGATCTGGACGGCCTGCGCGCCCGGCTCGGCTACCTGAGCGACCTGGGCGTGGAGGGGCTCTGGCTCAACCCCTGCTACCCCTCGCCCGGCACCGACCACGGCTACGACGTCGCCGACTACACCGACATCGACGCCCGGTACGGCGGGCTGCCGGCCTTCGACCGGCTGCTGTCGGCGGCGGCCGAGCACGGGCTCAAGGTGATCATGGACCTGGTGCCCAACCACTGCTCGGTCGAGCACCCCTGGTTCCAGGCGGCGCTGGCGGGGGACCGCGCCGCCCGGGACCGGTTCGTGTTCCGGCCCGGCCGCGGTGACGGGCCGCCCAACAACTGGCGCTCGATCTTCGGCGGCCCGGCCTGGACCCGCGTCGACGACGAGTGGTACCTGCACAGCTTCGACGCCGGCCAGCCCGACTTCGACTGGCGCAACCCCGAGGTGGCCGACTACTTCGAGGACGTGCTGCGGTTCTGGTTCGACCGGGGCGTGCACGGCGTCCGCATCGACGTCGTGCACATGCTGTTCAAGGACCGCGACCTGCGCGACTGGCCGCACTACCCCGCCTACAACGCCTACGCCCAGAACCAGCCCGAGGTGCACGACGTCCTGCGGCGCTGGCGCAAGATCGCCGACGGTTACGGCCGCGACCTGACCCTGGTCGGCGAGATCTGGGTGCCCGAGGTCGCCGACCTGGCGCGCTACCTGCGCCCGGACGAGCTGCCGCAGGCGTTCTACTTCGACCTGCTGTTCCAGCCGTGGAACGCCGCCGCGTTCCACGAGTCGATCACCCGCGGCCTGGCCGAGATCGCCGCCACCGGCGCCACCGTCACCTGGACGCTGGCCAACCACGACGTGCACCGCGCGGTGAGCCGGCTCGGGCTGACCAGGCGGACCGGCGGCCCCGACACCAGGCCGCGGGGCGAGGTGGACGTGGCCCTGGGCGTGCGGCGGGCACGCGCGGCGGCGCTGCTGCTGCTCGCGCTGCCCGGCTCGGTCTACCTCTACCAGGGCGAGGAACTCGGGCTGCCGGAGGTGCTCGACCTGCCCGACGAGGCCCGCCAGGACCCCACCTTCCTGCGGTCCGGCCCCGCCGACCACGGCCGTGACGGCTGCCGCGTGCCGCTGCCGTGGACGCCCGACGAACCCTCGTTCGGGTTCTCGGCGGCGGGCCGGAGCTGGCTGCCGCAGCCGGACTGGTTCGCCGACTTCGCCGTCTCCGGCCAGATCGGCGTGCCCGGCTCCACCTGGGAGCTGCACCGCGAGGCCCTGCGGCTGAGGCGCCGCCTCACCGGACGGCTGGAATGGCTGCCGTCCTCACGCGAGGACGTGCTGGTCTTCCAGCGCGGCGACCTGGTGTGCGTCACGGTGTTCGGCGCCGAGCCCTACCTCGTCCCGTGGACCCGGCCGCTGATCTCCTCCGCCCCCGCAGCCGCCGGTCAGGTCGCGGGCGAATCCACCACCTGGTTCCAGGTCTGACCACCCCACCGAGGAGAACCCCCGTGAAGAAGCTGAGAGTCGCGGCGGCGCTGGCCGCCGCCGCGCTGGCCGCCACCGCCTGCGGCGGCGGCTCCGGCGACGGCGCCGAGACCCTGACCATCTGGCACTACGAGGACCCCGAGGGCGGCATCGGCAGGGCCTGGACCGAGGCGATCAACGAGTTCCGCAGGACCCACCCCGACGTCACCGTCAGGTTCGAGGAGAAGAGTTTCGAACAGATGCAGAAGACGGCGCCGATGGTCCTCAACTCCGACGGCGCGCCCGACGTGATGGAGTACAACAAGGGCAACGCCACCACCGGCCTCCTCGCCAAGCAGGGACTGCTCACCGACCTGACCGGTGAGGTCACCAGGCGGGGCTGGGACAAGCTGCTCGCGCCCTCGCTGCAGACCACCGCCAGGTACGACGCCAAGGGCGTCATGGGCGGCGACAAGTGGTACGGCGTCCCCAACTACGCCGAGTACGTGATGGTCTACTACAACAAGGACCTGTTCGAGAAGCACGGCGTCAAGGTCCCCACCACGCTGGAGGAGTTCACCGCCGGGCTCGACACGTTCACCAAGGCGGGCGTCACCCCGATCGCGATGGCGGGCAACGAGTACCCGGCGCAGCACCTGTTCTACGAGTTCGTCCTCAACCGTGCCCAGCGGCCGTGGGTGGACAACTACCACCGCTACACCGGCAAGGTCGACTTCAACGGCCCCGAACTCGGCGGCGCCGCCCGGACCTTCGCCGACTGGGTCGCCAAGGGCTACCTCGCCAAGGACTCCGCGGGCATCAAGGCCGAGGCCATGGGTACCGCGTGGATGGCGGGCAAGTACCCCATCGTCATCTCCGGCACCTGGTGGTACGAGCGGTTCACCTCCGAGGTCAAGAACTTCGAGTGGGGCACCTTCCTGTTCCCCGGCAACCGCCTGCACCCCGGATCGGCCGGCAACCACTGGGTCGTCCCCACCCGGTCCGACAACAAGGACCTGGCGCAGGAGTTCATCGCCCTCACGATGAGCAAGCGGATCCAGAACCGCATCGCCAACGAGGGCGCCGTCGCCGTGGCCGCCGACCCGAACGCCGTCACCAACCCCAAGTACAAGGAGCTGGCGAACACCTACCAGCGCCTCGTCGCCCAGGACGGGCTGGCGTTCTACCCCGACTGGCCGGTGCCCGGCTACTACGACACCCTCCTGGCGGGCACGCAGACGCTGCTCAACCGCAGCAAGTCGCCCCAGCAGTTCCTCGGCGACATCAGCAAGCCCTACCAGGACAACCTCGCCGACCTCGGCAACTGACCGGTCCCGACCTTCCTCGCTCGACGGCCCGCGCCGACCGCGCCCCGGCGCGGGCCGTTCCTCCCGAGAGGCTCACCATGGCGGTTCTCACCCGGGCCCGGCCCGCCGCGCAGCACCGCACGGCGTCACGGCCCCACCGCGCCCGCGGCTACTGGCTCTTCCTGCTCCCCGGCCTGGTGCTGTTCACCGTGGTCGTGATCGTCCCGTTCCTCATGAACGTGGGCTACAGCTTCACCCGCTGGCCCGGCGTCGGCGATCCCGAGTGGATCGGCCTGGAGAACTACCGGCGGCTGCTGAAGGACGAGGTCTTCTGGTCCTCGTTCCGGCACAACGCCGCGCTGGTCATCGCCATGGCGGTCATCCCGGCGATCCTCGGGCTGGTGCTGTCCGCGCTGATGTTCGACCTCGTCGCCAGGCACTTCGGCGGCCGGACCGTCACCGTGCTGCGCGCCGCCTACTACCTGCCCCAGCTGCTGCCGATCGCGGTCGCCGGGGTGGTGTGGGGCTGGATGCTGCACCCCCAGTTCGGCGCCCTCAACTCCGTGCTGGACGCCGTTGGTCTCGGGTCCCTCGGCCAGGACTGGCTCGGCGACCCGGACTTCGCCCTGGCCACCGTCATGGCCGTCATGGTCTGGTTCCAGCTCGGCTACCCCATCGTGATCTTCATGGCGGGGCTGGAACGCGTCGATCCGGCCCTGCACGAGGCCGCCGCCATCGACGGCGCCACCTGGCTCCAGCGGTTCCGGCACATCACGATCCCGCAGCTGCGGCCGGAGATCTTCGTGGTGCTGCTGACCTGCACCATCGCCGCGCTCAAGGTGTTCGGCCCGATCTACGTCCTCACCCGGGGCGGGCCCGGCAACGCCACCACCGTGCCGTCGTACTTCTCGTTCCAGAACTTCTTCGAAAAGGCCAGCGTCGGGTACGGCTCGGCCGTCGCCACCACGCTCGCGGTCATCATCCTCGTCATCGCGGCGCTGTTCCTGCGGATCCAGGACCGGAGCTCATGAACACCAGAATCCTCCCCCGCCACGCGGTCCTGGTCGCGCTGGCCACCCTCGCCCTGGTCATGCTGCTGCCGTTCGCCCTGGTGCTGCTGAACGCCTTCAAGACCCCGGCCGAGTACTCCACCAACGGCCCCCTCGCCCTTCCCGAGGGCATCTCCCTGGACGGCCTGCGGGCCTTCTGGGACCGGGTCGACTTCGGCGGCAAGCTCCTCAACAGCCTCCTCATCAGCACCGCCGTCGCCGTCCTGGCCGTCGTGGTCTCGGTGTGCAACGCCTACGCCCTCGGCATCGGCCGCGTCCGGGGCCGCACCTGGATCCTGGCGTTCTTCCTCATCGCCAACACCCTCCCGCAGGAGGCGATGATCTACCCCTGGTACACCATGGCCAAGGAGGCCGGCCTCTACGACAGCCGCCTGGGCGTCATCATCATCTGCGCCGTCCTGCAGTGCGCCTTCGGCACCTACCTGATGTCCTCGGTGCTGGGCCAGTTCCCGCGCGAGATCATCGAGGCCGCCCACCTCGACGGCGCGGGCCGCTGGCGCACCCTCACCCGGGTCATCCTGCCGATGAGCCGCTCCACCCTGACGGTCATGTTCGTCTTCTTCTTCATCTGGACCTGGAACGAGTTCCTGATCCCGCTGATCCTCCTCATCTCCGAGGACAACCAGACCGTCCCCGTCGCCCTCGGCCGGCTCCAGGGCGAACGCATGATGGACGCCACCATGTCCAGCGCCTCCGCCCTCCTCGGCATCCTGCCCGCCCTGGTCTTCTTCGTCCTCTTCCAGCGCACCCTCACCCGCGGCGTCACCGTCGGCGCCATCAAGTAGCCCGCAACGGCACCCGACGCTCTGGGGGGTGGTCAGTGGGCCAGTCCGGCCAGGTGGAGGAGCAGGGACTTGACCTCGGTGGCCTCGTAGGAGTCGCGGGTCAGGGGCTCGGAGGACAGCAGGACGGGGGCGTCGTCGGTGTCCATGAACAGCTCGGCGGGGTCGTAGCCGGGCTTGCGGTGGATGTCGATGGTGCGGGCGAAGTCCGGGGCGCGCTCGTCGTCCAGCCAGTGGTAGTACGTGAACCAGGCGTTGGGGGCGGTCACACGGCCGGTCGGCGCGCACCGGCCGTCGGCCAGGGCGGACGCCCCGACCATGACCGTCGTGGCCACCGAGCCGCGCGCCCCCACGAGCCAGACTCCAGTCCGCACGTCGCCCTCCTCAGGGTCCGCCTGATCAGGAAGGCAAGTGTGCGCGGGGTCACAGCGGCCTGATCATGAACGGGCGGACGCATGTCATGGCGGGACAATCCGCCGGGCGCGCAGCGCGGCCTCCAACTCCCAGCGCCGTCCCGGGTCGTGGAGCCGGTCCCCGAAGAGGGGTTCGAGCTGCTTCATGCGGTAGCGGATGGTCTGCGGGTGCACGTGGAGGATCTCCGCCGCCATGTTGGCGTTGCCCGCGCACTGCAGCCAGACCAGCAGGGTCTCGGCCAGCCGCTCGACCTGCATCGGATCGTCCAGCCGCATCAGGGGCGCCAGGTGCGTCTCGGCCATGAACCGGGCCAGCTCCGGGTCGCTGAAGACCAGCAGCGTGCCCAGATGGTCGTTGTAGCGGAGGACCCCGGTGTCCTCGATGACGCCGTCCTGTGCGAGGGCCAGCAGGTCGCGGGCTCGTCGCAGGGAGATCGAGGCGTCCGCCAGCGGCACGGTGGGGCCCATCGCGGCGCGGCGGCCCCGCAGGGACCGGTCCAGCAGCCGGGCCTGGCCGCCGCTGTCCGGGTCGGGCAGCAGCAGGATCGGCTCGGGTCCGTCCTGGTCCACGAGGATGTCGGGCGGCAGGATCAGCGGAGGGTCCGGGCCGTCCGGCTCGACGCCCTCCACGAGGACGGCCGCGACGTTCGCCGGGAGCCGCCACTTCAGCGCCCTGGCGGCCTCGGCGACGGCCGGGAGCACCGGACGGTCGGCCAGGATCAGGGTGAGGAGCCGCTGCCTGCGCCGGGCCAGTTCCTCCCCGGCCCGCGCCCGCGCCTCGGCGTACCCCTCGGCGGCCACCTTGACCAGCAGGTCGAGGTTCGCCATCGCGACGTCGCCGACCCGCACCAGCACGTCCGGGTCGACGTCGGAGCGCGTCAGCGCCACCATCAGCCGGCGCAGCAGGATCCGCACGCCCAGCCGCATGGCGCTCTGCAGCTCCTCCAGCTCCCGGCCCTCGACCGCCTCGCCGTGGCCGAGCCGGTGGAACACGCTCGCGACGTGCCGCCACCTGCCGTGCACGCCGTGCGGCGGCTCGCACCACAGGTCCACGGTCGCCTCGACGGCGTTGCGGATCGTTCCGGCGTAGGCGGGCCGGGAGTACTCCGGGATCTCCTGCTGGATCTGGACGATCGTCTCGGCGACGATGCCCGGCCGCTGCTCGCGCAGTGTCCGGGCGCACTCGGCCGGCAGCACCGACCACTTCTCAGGGGGATGCATAGACTGCGACGAGGGATTCACCGCCTTCGGCCTGTGGGGTGTACAAGCACTCGGCAGCTTCTGAAGCTAGCCCGTGGTGCACCATCTGACAATGCCGTATTCAGATTCGGGTGGGATCGATCGTGAGCACCGTGGAGGGCCGCCGGTACGGGCGGCGCACGGCCGCCGAACGCGGCCGTGACCGCAAGGAACGCCTGCTCGCGGCCGGGCTGGAACTGTTCGGCACCGACGGTTACGCCGCCACCCCCGTCACCCGGCTGTGCGCCCTGGCCGGGCTGTCCACCCGCCAGCTGTACGAGGAGTTCGGCAGCCGCGAGGCGCTGCTGGTCGCGCTGTACGACCAGGTCAACGCGCTGGCCGAGGAGGCGGTGCAGACCACGCTGGCCCGGTGCGCCGACCGGCCCTGGCCCGAGCTGGTACACGAGGTGCTGCGCGCCTACCTGGCCACGACGACCACCGACCCGCGGTGGGCGCGGATCGCCTACGTCGAGGTGGTGGGCGTCAGCGCCGAACTGGAGGAGCACCGCAGGCGACGGCGGCGGCTGTGGGCGGCCTGGCTGGCCCGGCAGGCGGAGGAGGCCGCCGACCGCGGTGAGATCCCGCGCCAGGACTTCTTCCGCTTCATGATCGCCTTCGTCGGCGCGGTGAACGGCCTCGCCCACGAATCGTGCAGCGAGGACGCTCCGGCGTCGCCCGACACCATGGCCGACACCCTGATGCGCCTGTTCCTCGGCGGCTTGCAGATGCGTTAGCACGGTAGCGCGCGGCCGGTCAATCGCCCGCCGCCAAGAAATGCCGCGATCCGTCTTTCGCCGTTGTGGTTAGGTGCGGACTTCGTCCTTTCCTAGCGTTCGGGTATTCCACTCCAGCAGAGAGGGCTGAACGCCATGCCCACACGTCCCGCTGTGCACACTCAGGGTGATCGGCCGTTGGTGTTGGTGCCGGAGGATCTGGCGCCGGTGGAGGCGGTGCCGCTGCACGAGCGGGACCTGCCCGCCAGTACCTATGAGCTGTTGCGCCGTACGGCCACCGCGTATCCGGACCGGGCGGCGTTGCATCTGCTGGGTGAGGGTGGCGTCCCGTGGCGGCAGGCGGCCCGCTGGTCGTACGGGGTTCTGCTGGGGCGGGTGCACCAGGCGGCGAATCTGTTCCTTTCCTCGGGTCTGCCGTCCGGTGGGGTGGTGGGCCTGCTGTTGCCCAACACGGGGTGGACGTACGCGGCGCTGCTGGGGGCGCAGGCGGTGGGGATCGCCAATCCGGTGAATCCGTTGCTGGCCGAGGAGCACATCGCCGACATCCTGGCCCTGACCGGCGCGCAGGTCGTGATCGCGCCGGGCCCGGAGCTGGCGCCGGACCTGTGGGCGAAGGCGACCCGGGTCGCCGAGCGCCTGCCGGAGGTACGGACGTTGCTGACCTTGGGGGACTTCGCCGACTCGGCGTCCCGGCAGCCCGCCGACCGGCTGCTGAACGACCATCGGCCCGGTCCGGAGGACCTGGCGGCCCACTTCCACACCGGCGGGACCACCGGAGTGCCGAAGGTGGTGCCGCACACCCATGCCAACGAGGTGTACATGGCGTGGGCGCTGGGGTGCACGGGCGCCTACCTGGACGGATCGGTGTCGTTGTCGGGGCTGCCGCTGTTCCATGTCAACGCCCTGCACGTCACGGGCCTCGGGCCGTTCATGCACGGCGGCGAGGTCGTCAGCCTCGGCCCCCTCGGCTACCGGGACAAGAGGTTGATGGGCGAGTTCTGGCACATCATCGAGCACTTCAAGGTGACGTCCTTCTCCGGCGTGCCCACCGTCTACTCCGGCCTGCCACCGGTGCCCGAGGGAGTGGACATCTCCACCCTGCGCGCGGGGGCGGTGGGGGCGGCGCCGCTGCCCAAGAAGGTCCGCACCACCTTCGAGGAGTCCACCAGGATCCCGATGCTGGAGGGCTACGGCCTGACCGAGGCGACCTGCGCCACCGCCGCCACGCCCGCGTTCGCGCCCCGCGCCGGGTCGGTCGGCATGCGCCTGCCCTACCAGCAGGTCAAGGCCGTCAGGGTGGACGCCGACGAACGACCGGTCGGCGACTGCCCGCCCGGCGAGGTCGGGGTGCTGGCCATCCGCGGCCCCAACGTCTTCCCCGGCTACCTGCGCCCCGGCCCCGGCGGGCGCCCGGTGCCCGACCCGGACGGCAAGATCTTCGACGGGTGGCTGCTGACCGGTGACCTCGGCAGGGTCGACACCGACGGATACGTCTACCTCACCGGCCGCGCCAAGGACCTCATCATCCGGGGCGGACACAACATCGACCCCGCCCCCGTCGAGGAGCGACTCCTCACCCACCCCGCCATCACCGCCGCCGCCGTCATCGGCGCCCCCGACCCCCACTCCGGCGAGATCCCCGTCGCCTACGTCACCGTCGCCGACGGCTCCCGGACGACCGAGGACGACCTCCGCGCCTGGGCCGCCGCGCACGCCCCCGAACCCGCCGCCGCCCCCAAGGCCGTCCACATCCTGCCCGCCCTGCCCACCACCGCCGTCGGCAAGATCCACAAGCCGACGCTGCTCCAGGACGCCGTCCACCGCACGGTGCAGGCCGAGCTCGACCGCCTGGGCCTGACCGGCACCATCGAGACCACCCTCAGGGACGGCCGCCCCCACGCCCACCTCCACCTCGACGGGGCCACCGATCCGGCGGCGGCCGAACTGACCGCCGAACTGGATCGCTACCCCTTCGGCCACACCATCCGATGAGGTCCGGTCCAGCAGGGTCAGGGACGGGGGGCGTACATGATGACGGCCACGCCCGCCAGGCAGACCAGGGTGCCGACCACGTCCCAGCGGTCGGGGCGGAAGCCGTCCATGACCATGCCCCAGGCCAGCGACCCGGCGACGAACACGCCCCCGTACGCGGCGAGGATGCGGCCGAAGTGGGCGTCCGGCTGCAACGTCGCCACGAAGCCGTACACGCCCAGGGCGATCACCCCGGCGCCGCACCAGGCGAGCCCCCGCTCCTCGCGGACGCCCTGCCAGACCAGCCACGCGCCGCCGATCTCGGCGAGCGCGGCCAGCGCGAACAGCACCAGGGACCGCAGGACCGTCATGGCGGGAACGGTAGCGGGCGGTCAGGCACCGGGCGGAGCCGGTTCGGGGAACGGCAGGGGGCAGTGCCGGTGGCGGGCGCAGGCCATGAGGTCCCCGCAGCCGGCGTCGAGGGTCCGGCGGAGGGTGTCGCGGATGACGGTCAGGTCGGCGATGCGCTGCTCGACCTCGGCCAGCTTGGCGCGGGCGCGTTCGGCGAAGGCGGGGTGGTGGGCGGTGCCCTCCAGCAGGTCGGCGACCTCGTCCAGGGTGAAGCCCAGGCGCTGGGCGGCCTTGATGACCCGCAGCACCGTGACGGCCTCCGGCGGATAGAGGCGGTGCCCGCCGAGAGTCCGCCGGGGCGCGGTGAGCAGGCCGCGCCGCTCGTAGTACCGCAGGGTCTGCGGGTTGACCCCGGCCGCTTCGGCGACCTGGCCGCTGCGCAGGCCCTCGTGGTCGCCGTTCATCGGGCGGGGACGGCGTGCTCGGCGAGCCCTGCCAGGTCGTCGAGCGTCGGGCCCGCGTCGGTGGGGGCGGCGACGTCCACCGTCAGGTCCGCGCCGTCCTGCTCGTAGGTGAACGTCAGGAACGCGCAGCACCGCCGCTCGGCCTCGAACAGCGCGCGGATCCGGGCCCGCCGCCCGGCGTCGGCCCCGGCGAAGGTCAGCCGCAGCCGCAGGGGCTCCCGCTCGTAGGCGGTCAGGGTCTCGGTGAACAGCGCCGCGAAGTCCGACAGCCGCTCGGCCATCGCGTCCTGCGACAACGTGCACATGATCGGTGTCTCGGCCATTTTCCGCTCCTCGTCGATCCCGGAGTCGGGCACGTCTCGACGGTAAGCCCGTACCCGGGTACCGGTTGCAACCCTCTTGACGCGGTTCGTCCCCCGGCGCTTTTATTGGACGGCGACTACAACAGTTGTGGGCCGAGGGTCGTCCAGGGCAGGGAGGCCGTCATGGCGGAGCCGGACGCCGAGGTCGCGATCATCGGAGCGGGCCTGAGCGGGATCGGGATGGGCATCGCCCTCAGGCGCGCGGGGATCCACGACTTCGTCCTCCTGGAGCGCGCCGCCGACATCGGCGGGACGTGGCGGGACAACACCTATCCCGGGGTGGGCGTGGACGTGCCCGCGCAGGCGTACCAGTTCCGGTTCGCCCTGAACCCCCGGTGGAGCCGGGTGTTCGCGCCGGGCGCCGAGGTCAAGGCGTATGTGGACCAACTCGCCGACCGTTACGGCATCCGCCCGCACGTACGGCTGCGCAGCGAGGTCGTCGCACGGGTGTGGGACGAGGACGCGCGGCTCTGGCGGCTGCGGATCGACGGCGGCGGCGAGCTGACCGCGCGGTTCGTCGTCAGCGCGATCGGGCCGTTCGTGGACCCCAAGCCGACCGACATCCCGGGTGCCGACGACTTCGCCGGGACGGTGCTGCACACGGCGCGCTGGGACCACGGCACCGACCTGACCGGCAAGCGCGTCGCGGTCGTCGGCACCGGCGCGAGCGCGGTCCAGCTCGTCCCGGAGATCGCGCGGCGGGTGGCCCGGCTCGACGTCTACCAGCGAACCCCGATCTGGGTCGCTCCGAAACCCGATATGGCGATCCCCCGCGCGGTCACGCGGCTGTTCGAACGCGTCCCGCGCGTCCAGGAGGGCGTACGGCGAGCGGCCACCCGGGGTGTCGAGATGATGCTCGTGGACGGGGTCGTCCACCACCGGCGGGCCCCGTACGTCACCCGCGCCGCCGCCGGGCTGCTCAGGTCGGTGTGGTACCGGTCGCAGGTCCGCGACCCGGAGGTGCGGCGACGGCTCACGCCCCGGTACGGGCTGGGCTGCAAGCGCCCGTCGGTGTCGAACTCCTACCTGCGGACCTTCAACCGGCCGCACGTCTCGCTGGTCACCGACCCGATCGACCGCATCACTCCCGACGGCGTCCGCACCATTGACGGGCGCGAGCGGCAGGTGGACGTGATCGTGCTGGCCACCGGGTTCCGGCTGGCCAGCGACCCGGAGAACTTCCGCCGCACGCCGGTCCGGGGGCGCGACGGGTTCGACCTGGCGACGGCCTACACCGAGCACCGGCTGGCGTCCTACGAGGGCGTCAGCATCCCCGGCCTGCCGAACCACTTCATGATGTTCGGCCCCTACGGCTGGGTGGGCGGCACCTGGCACGAACTCGTGGAGACCACCTCCGCGCACATCGTTCGCGTCATCACCGAAGCCCGCCGCCGTGGCGCGGCCGTCGTGGAGGTCAAACCCGAGCCCACCGAGCGGTGGACCGAGGGCATGCGCCGGAGGCTCGCGGGGTCGCTGTGGATGACGAACGGGTGCGCGACCGCCAACAGCTACTACTTCGACCACCACGGCGACACGCCCTACCTGCGCCCGACCAGCGCCGCCCAGGCGTACCGCGCGAGCCGCACCTTTCCGCTCGACGACTACGCGTACACATCCGCCACACCTGCCACACCTCCCACCCGCCGGGCCTCGGCCGCCACCGGAACGGCGTCCCCGACCGAGACAGGGAAGAGACCAGCATGACCACGACCTCCGTACCGCCGCGCACCGTGCGCCCCCGCCGGATCCGGTTCTCCTATCCCCGAGGCTCGCTGCGCCGCCACTTCGTGGAGGGCGACCTCGTGATGAGCCACGTGGTCGCGGTGCTGTCGGCGACCTTCCCGCCCGGCGAGGAGTTCTTCGTACGGTCGGTCCGGCACTACCGCGACCGGATCACCGATCCCGAGCTGAAGGAGCAGGTCCGCGGGTTCATCGGCCAGGAGGTCATCCACGGCCGTGAGCACGACCACCTCAACGACGTCCTCCAGCGGATGGGCTACCCGACCCACCTGATCCGCCGGATGACCGACTGGTCGCTGAAACTGGCGGACCGGACGCTGCCGCCGCGCGTCCGCCTCGGGTACACCGCGGGCCTGGAGCACTACACCGCCACCATCGCCGAACGCCTCCTCACCAGCCCCGAGGCCCAGGCGCTGCTGGGCGACAACGAGGTGCGCTCGGTGCTGCTCTGGCACGCCCTGGAGGAGTCGGAGCACAAGGCGGTCGCCTTCGACGTCTACCGGGCGGTCGGCGGCACCGAGCGGATGCGGATCACCACCATGCGGGTGATCAGCACCATGCTGCTCGCGCACGTCGTCGCGCACACCGTCCTGTCGCTGCTCACCGACCGCGCGACCTACGACCCGGTACGGCTCGTCGGCAGCCTGGCACGGCTGCGGCACTCGCCCTTCCTCGCCCGCGAGGTCATCCGGAACCTGCGCGCCTACAACCGGCCCGGCTTCCACCCCGACGACGTCGACAGCACCGAGATCCTCGACCGGTGGCGCGCCGAGCTGTTCGGCCCCGAGGGAGCCCTCACCGGCCACCTGAAGTGACCGCTCAGCCTCGTCCCGGTCGCCCCGGCGACGGGGCGGGGCGCGCGGTCACGCGGAACAGGTGGTGCATGTGCTCGCGGAAGCGCCGCACCGTGCGGGGGTCGGTGGCGTGGTGCCGCCGCCCGTCGGTGCCCAGCAGGCCGCCCTGCACGAACCCGTGGATCGACCAGATCACCGTCCACCGGATCATCTCCGAGTCGACGTCGTCGGGGAACGCGGGGCGGGTCAGGCGGTGCATCTCCGTCAGCCACGCGCCGCTGAACCGGTCGACGTCGACCAGGTCGCCGGCGTCCGACATCGCCCGGTGCATCCACAGGCTGGGCAGTTCCGGGTGTTCCAGGCAGTAGTCGAGGTACCGGTCGTAGAGGCGGATCATCCCCTCGGCGTCCGGGGTGAACGCCTCCACCACCGGCCTGAGGTACTCGCGCCGCTGCTGTGTCCGGCGTTTGATGATCTCGAAGTACAGGTCGCGCTTGGCGCCGTGGCGGGCGGTGACCGTGTCCACGTCCAGCCCGGTCGCGTCCGCGATCATCTCCAGGGAGACCGCGTCGTACCCGAGTTCGGCGAAGAGCCGTGCCGCCACCGCGCGGACGGCGTCGTCATCGCTCATTCCGTCGCCCCCTCCTGCCACGCGGTGCACCGCACCGGCGGCACCTCTGGGCGCCTACCCGCCGCCGCGCCGGTCACTCCTGGCCACCGGCGGCACGGACGCCCAGGTCAGGGGCGGGGCCAGGGACGGCCCGCGAGGCGTTCGATGTCGGTGTTGAAGCGCTTGAGGAAGGCGGCGAAGGCGGCGACCTCGTCGGCCGTCCACTCGGACATGATCTTGTCGAGGCTGCGGACGACCTCGTCGCGGTGCTCGTCCAGCCGGCGTTCGCCGAGCCCGGTGATGCGGAACTTGCGGGCGATGCCGCCCTCGGGGTCGGGGATGCGCTCCAGCAGCCCGGCGCGCATCAGCGCCGAGGTCTGCCGGTTGAGGGTGGACTGGTCGAGGTCGAAGGCCTCACTGAGCCGCCGGATGGTCATCGGGCCCTCGACGCGGACCCGGCTGAGCAGGATGTAGGCGCTGCGCTCCAGGCGGCCGTCCGCGCGGTGGGCGGCCGAGGAGATGAGGTGGCTGTACCGGCCGAGCAGCATGGTCTCGTACTCGATCAGCTCCGTGGGCTTGTGCATGCCGCGTCCTCTTCCGATGCTCCGGCCGCCGACCACGATAGCCGGGCCACACCGATGTGCATGACGCACATGTCGTGCATGGCGCACATCGTGTGTATTGTGCACATGCCCGGCGTCGTCGAGATGACAGGAGATCCCGTGGACGACCCCACACCGGCCGGAGGGTCCGCCAGGCGTCCCGGCGGCATCGTGACGGTCCTCGCGGCGGCGGGCGTCGTCGCCGCCCTGATGCAGACCCTCGTGGTGCCGCTCATCGGCGAGCTGCCCCGGCTGCTGGACACCTCCCCGTCCAACGCCTCGTGGGTCGTGACCGCCACGCTGCTGGCGGCGGCGGTGGCCACGCCCGCGATCGGACGGCTCGGCGACCTGTACGGCAAGCGCCGCATGCTGCTGCTGTGCACCGTTCCGCTGGTCGCGGGCTCGGTGCTGTGCGCGGTGGCCTCGTCGCTGGTGCCGATGATCGTCGGGCGGGGGCTGCAGGGCGTCGGGATGGGCCTGGTGCCGCTGGGCATCAGCGCGCTGCGCGACCTGCTGCCCGCCGAACGGCTCGGGTCGTCGATCGCGCTGCTCAGCGCGTCCCTGGGCATCGGCGGGGCGCTCGGCCTGCCGATCTCGGCGGCGGTCGCCGAGCACGCGAGCTGGCGGGTGCTGTTCTGGAGCGCGGCCGTGCTGAGCGCGCTGGTCGCCGCGCTGATCTGGCTGCTGGTGCCCGCGACCCCGGCGCGCGCCGCCGGGCGGTTCGACCTGGTGGGCGCGCTGGGGCTGGGCGCCGGCGTGGTGTGCCTGCTGCTGGGGGTCTCCAAGGGCGGCGACTGGGGGTGGACCAGCGGAACCGTCATGGGGCTGTTCGCGGCGGCGGTGGTGGTCCTGCCGGCCTGGGGCTGGTGGGAGCTGCGGACCCGCGACCCGCTGATCGACCTCCGCGTCACCGCCCGCCGCCAGGTGCTGCTGACGAACGTGGCCTCGGTCGTGGTCGGGTTCGCGATGTACGCCCAGTCGCTGATCGTCCCGCAGCTGCTCCAGCTCCCCGAGGCCACCGGGTACGGCCTGGGCCAGTCGATGCTGGCGGCGGGCCTGTGGATGCTGCCCTCGGGGCTGATGATGATGGCGGTCTCCCCGCTGGGGGCCCGGCTGTCGGCCGCGCGTGGGCCGCGCACCACCCTGGTCGCCGGGAGCCTCGTGATCGCCCTCGGCTACGGATCGTCCATGGCGCTGTTGGGCTCCACGTGGGGCCTGCTGGTCGTCACCTCGCTGTGCGGGGCCGGGGTCGCGCTGGCGTACGGGGCGATGCCCGCGCTGATCATGAGCGCGGTGCCCCGGTCGGAGACGGCCGCCGCCAACAGCTTCAACACGGTCATGCGGTCCCTGGGCACATCGGTGTCGGCCGCCGTGGTGGGCGTGGTCCTGGCCCAGATGACGACCACGCTCGGGGGGCACACCCTGCCGTCCGAGGACGGCTTCCGCACCGGGATGCTGATCGGCTGCGGGGTCGCCCTGCTCGCCGCCGCCGTCGCCCTCACCCTGCCCCGGCTCCCCGCGCGGCCCGCCGACGCGGTGGCCGCCCCGGCACCGGCCGTCCCGACCCGCCGCTGACCTCCGCCGTCCGGCCGGGCCCGCGCGGTCCGCACCGGACGGCGCCGGTCATTGACATGTTGCATGTTACGTACCACACTCGCTCGGCGAGGGCCGCATCTGTGTAGGGAGCCGGAACGTGAGCCACAGCCATCCCGTCCAGGCCGAGACGGTGTTCACCTACGGGTCGCCGGCGTTGAAGTTCGGCACCGGGGCCTCCGAGGAGATCGGGTTCGACCTGGCGCGGCTCGGGGTGCGCCGGGTGCTGGTGGTGACCGACGCGGGGGTCGCCGCCACCGGGCATCCGCAGCGCGTCGCCGAGCAGATGGCCGGGTACGGCATCACGGCGAGCGTGTTCGACGGGGTCCGGGTGGAGCCGACCGACGACAGCATGAACGCGGCGATCGAGCACGCCCGCGCGACGGGGCCCTGGGACGCGTTCGTGGCGGTCGGCGGCGGCTCGACCATCGACACCGCCAAGGCGATGAACCTGCTCACCACCAACCCCGGTGGGCTGATGGACTACCTGAACGCGCCGGTGGGGGCCGCCAAGGCGCCGACACAGCCGCTCAAGCCGCTGGTCGCGGTGCCGACCACCACCGGCACCGGCGCGGAGAGCACCACCATCTGCGTGCTGGACGTGCTGTCCCTCAAGGTCAAGACCGGCATCAGCCACGCGTGGCTGCGCCCGGCGATGGCGGTGGTGGACCCGGCCCTGACGGTCACGCAGTCTCCCGAGGTGACCGCCTCGGCGGGCATGGACATCCTGTGCCACGCCCTGGAGAGCTACACCGCCCGCTGGTACACCACGTACGAGCGCAAGTCACCGGAGCAGCGGGTGCCCTACTGCGGGGCGAATCCGATCTCGGACGTGTGGTCCGAGCAGGCGCTCCGGTTGCTCTCGCGGTCGTTCCGCGCGGCGGTGCGCGACCCGGAGGACCTGGCGGCGCGCGGGGAGATGGCGCTGGCCGCGACGATGGCGGGTCTGGGGTTCGGCAACGCGGGCGTGCACATCCCGCATGCGAACGCGTACCCGATCGCCGGTCGGGTGACCGAGTTCCGGCCGCCCGGATACGAGGTGGACGAGCCGATGGTGCCGCACGGCATGTCGGTGTCCCTGACCGCGCCCGAGGCGTTCCGGTTCACGTTCTCCGCCGGTCCCGACCGGCACGTGCGCGCCGCCGAGTTGCTCGACCCGGGGCTGGAGCGACCGGACGACGCCGAGCGGTACCTGCCGCAGGCGCTGCTCAATCTGATGCGCGACATCGGCATCCCCAACGGCGTCGGCGGGGTCGGCTACAGCGAGGCGGACGTGCCCGACCTGGTCGAGGGCGCGCTGAAGCAGCAGCGGCTGCTGACGACCGCGCCCCGGCCCGTGACCGGCGAGGATCTCGAACAGATCTTCACGCGTTCGCTGGCCCTGTGGTGAGCCCAGAGGAGATCGCCGCAGCGCTGCGGAAGGCGGGGCTCGCGGAGGCCGACGTGTCCGCCCGCCGCCGCGCCGAGTACTCCAGCGACGCGTCCCTGTACCGGGTGGTGCCGAGCGTGGTGGCGTTCCCCCGGGCGGCCGACGAGGTGGTGGCGGCGCTGGAGACGTGCCGGGCGCTGGGCGTTCCGCTGACGGCGCGCGGCGCGGGGACCTCGATCGCGGGCAACGCCGTGGGCGAGGGCGTGATCCTGGACTTCTCCCGGCATTTGGGGCGTGTCCGTAACGTCGATGCCGCCTCCGGGACGGCCGAGGTCGAGCCGGGGGTGATCCTGGACGACCTCCAGCGGGCGGCGGCTCCGCACGGGCTGCGGTTCGGGCCCGACCCGTCCACGCACAGCCGCTGCACGATCGGCGGGATGATCGGCAACAACGCGTGCGGCTCCCGCGCCCTCGGCTTCGGGCGCACCAGCGACAACGTGGTGGAGCTGGACGTCCTGGCCGGGACGGGCGAGCGGCTGACCCTCAGGCGGGGTGCGGACGGGCCGGCGACGCTCGGCAGGCTGCGGGAGGTCGTCAACGCCAACCTGGCCGTGATCCGCACGGAGCTGGGAACGTTCGGACGGCAGATCTCCGGTTACTCGCTCGAACACCTGCTGCCCGAGCGGGGCTTCGACCCGGCGCGGGCGTTCGTCGGCAGCGAGGGCACCTGGGGCGTGCTGCTCGGCGCGACGGTGCGGCTGGTGCCGGTGCCGTCCCGGCCGGTGCTGGTGGTCTTCGGATACCCGGACATGGCGTCGGCCGCCGACGCGGTGCCGCGCCTCCTCCCGTACGGCCCGATCGCGGCGGAGGGGCTGGACGCGCGGATCGTGGACGTCGTCCGGCGGCTGCGCGGGGACGCCGCCGTGCCGGAGCTGCCGCGTGGCGGTGGCTGGCTGTTCGTGGAGCTGTCCGGCGAGGTCCCGGCGGGCCTGGTGGCCGACGCGGAGGCCCTGGGGCACCGGGTGGTGACCGATCCGGCGGAGGCGGCGACGCTGTGGCGGATCCGGGAGGACGGCGCGGGCCTGGCCGCCCGGTCGCGGGGCGGGCACATGTCGCACGCGGGCTGGGAGGACGCCGCCGTACCGCCCGACCGGCTCGGCGACTACCTGCGCGACTTCGAGGCGCTGATGGCCGAGCGGGGCCTGGCGGGGACCCCGTACGGGCACTTCGGCGACGGCTGTGTCCACGTCCGCATCGACTTCCCGCTGCACAGGCCGGACGGCGTCGGGGTCTTCCGGGGCTTCCTCACCGACGCGGCCAAGCTGGTGGCGTCCTACGGCGGGTCGATGTCGGGGGAGCACGGCGACGGGCGGGCACGCGGCGAGTTGCTCCCGTTCATGTACTCGGCGGCGGCACTCACGGCGTTCGAGCAGGTGAAGGCCGTGTTCGACCCTGACGACGTGCTGAATCCCGGGGTGGTGGTGCGGCCCCGGCCGGTGGACGCCGACCTGCGGGTGCCCGCCGCGCGCGGCGTCCGGCGGAACCTCGCGTTCGCCTATCACGGGGACGGCGGCGACTTCACCAATGCCGTCCACCGCTGCACGGGGGTCGGCAAGTGCCGGGCCGACCTGACCGGTTCGGGTGGCGTGATGTGCCCGTCGTACCAGGCCACGCGGGACGAGAAGGACTCCACGCGCGGGCGCGCCCGGGTGCTGCAGGAGATGGCGAACGGCTCGCTGGTGAAGGGCTGGCGGTCCCCCGAGGTGCACGAGGCGCTCGATCTGTGCCTGGCCTGCAAGGCGTGCTCGTCGGACTGCCCGACCGGTGTGGACATGGCCTCCTACAAGGCCGAGGTGCTGTACCAGTCGTACCGGCGTCGGCTGCGGCCCATGTCGCACTACGTGCTGGGCGGGCTGCCGCGCCTGGCCCGGCTGGCTTCGCGGGCCCCGCGCCTGGCGAACCGGCTGATGGGCGGGCCGTTGGCGGGGCCGGGCAAACGGTTGGCGGGGGTGGACGCGCGGCGTGACCTGCCGGTGTTCGCGCCCCGGACGTTCCGCCGGTGGTTCCGCGACCATCCGGTGGCGGACGGCGATCCGGTGGTGTTGTGGGTGGACACGTTCACCGACCACTTCACCCCGCAGGTCGGCGTGGCGGCGGTCCGGGTGCTGGAGGACGCCGGGTTCTCGGTGCGCATCCCGTCGAAGCGGCTGTGCTGCGGCCTCACCTACATCTCCACGGGGAGGCTCGACACCGCCCGCAGGCTGCTGCGCCGTTCGGTGGACGCGCTCGCCCCGCACGCCGAGGCGGGGACGCCGATCGTGGGCCTGGAGCCGTCGTGCACGGCGGTGTTCCGATCCGACGCGGGCGAACTGCTCGGCGGTGACGTGCCGGTGGTCCGTACGCTCGCCGAGCTGCTGGCCGAACGGCCCGGCTGGGAGCCGCCGAACCTGGACGACGTCACGGCGGTCGCGCAGCCCCACTGCCACCACCACGCCGTGATGGGCTGGGACGCCGACCGCGCGCTGCTGGAACGTGCCGGGGCGACGGTCGAGGCCGTCGGCGGCTGCTGCGGCCTGGCCGGGAACTTCGGCGTCGAACGCGGCCACCACGACGTCAGCGTGGCGGTCGCCGAGACCGCGCTGCTGCCCGCCGTCCGCGCCGCCGGGGCGGACGCCACGGTGCTGGCCGACGGGTTCTCCTGCCGGACGCAGCTCACCGCGCTGGCCCGGCGGGACGGCGTCCACCTGGCGGAGCTGCTCGCCCGCCGTGCCGGGGACCCGGCGTCGCCGTGATCGGCCCTATCCTGGCGGGCGGGTCGCCGGGGCGGTCCGGGACGAACGGAGGCGGGTGAACCGACGATGCGCGAGATCGCCGGCACGGCCAACCTGAACAGGCAGGTCGCCCAGGTGCTCCGGGAGGCCATCCACAGCGGCGAGCTGCGGCCGGGGGAGCTGTACTCGGTCAGCCGCATCTCCGAACGGCTCGGCGTCTCCCGCACCCCGGTGCGCGAGGCCCTGCTGGGGCTGGCCGACACGGGGCTCGTCCGCATCGAGCGCAACCGGGGCTTCCGCGTGGTGCGCCGCGACCCCCGGCACATCGCCGAGGTCTTCCACCTGCGGCTGCTGCTGGAGGTCCCCGCGACCCGGCTGGCCGCGCGGCACCGCGACCCGGCGCTGCTGGAGGGCCTGCGCCGTGAGCTGGCGGCCATGCGGGAGGCCGCCGGCGACCACGACGAGGCCCGGTTCATGGAGCACGACCGGCGGTTCCACGCGCTGATCCTCGACGCCGCGGGCAACTCCCTGCTCACCGCGACCGTCGGCAACCTGCGCGACACGATCACCACGGTCGGCGCGTCCACCGTGGACCAGACCCGGTCCCTGGCCGACATCGCCGCCGAGCACGACCCCGTCCTGGCGGCGCTGGCCGCCGGGGACGCGGAGGCCGCCGCCGAGGCGATGCGGCGGCACGTCGCGCACACCGGCGAGCTGCTGCTCGCCCAGGTCGCCGCCGAGAACGACCGGCCGGTGGCCGAGGCGGACGCCGGGCTGATCACCACCCCGGCCGGCCCGTGAACGCCATCGGCCAGGGGTTGCCGCCCCGGTCCCCCTGAGACGGCGCGTGGCCTCCGGAGCGGGTCGCGCTCCGGAGGCCACGTTCCTCGGATGGGCGGGGATCAGGTGACGGGGTTCTCGACCAGGTAGACGGTCGGCGACGGGGTGCCGCAGGTGGCCGAGGCCTGGGTGGAACCGTTGAAGGTGAAGCTGGCGGCGGCCTCACCCAGGGAGACCGCCACGCTCTTGGCCCCGGCGACGGGCTTGAACGGACCGGCGGTCAGCGAGCCGGTGGCCGGCAGCGAGATGACGATCTTCTTGTCGCGCACCAGCGGGGTCGTCGGGATGTCGATCCCGCCCGCGGCGACGTTCTGCACGGCCGGGGTGCCGCCCTCGACGTTCAGGTTGAGGGTGGTGACCTTGCCGGACGCGGTGGTGTAGCCCTTGTCGATCAGCCGGTTGACGGTGGCCGCCGGGATGGTCAGCGCCCCGGACGCGTCACCGAAGCTGAACGAGCCGTTGCGCTTGACGGTCAGCGGGATGTGGTTCGCGCCGACCGCCACGCCGACGTCGAGCCGCTCACCGTTCAGCGTGCACGAGTAGGGGGCGTGGATGATGCCCGCCAGCTCGTTGGAGGCCGGCTCGGGGAAGTTCAGCGGGGCGCCCTGGATCTTCTGGGGCGGCTGGCCCGCCGGACCGCCGATCCCCAGCTTGAGCAGTGCGTTGCCCTGGGATGCCTTGCAGTCGGCCTTGATGTTCAGGGCGAAGCCCAGCTGGGACTTCAGCGCGACCTCGGCGACCGCGCCGTCGAACTTCAGCGTGGTCGCGCCGCTGTTCGGGGCCTTGAACGGGCCGACGTCGAAGGTGCCCTGCAGGGGCAGCCCGACCTTCAGCGGCTTGCCCGCCTCGATCGGGATGTCCTTGATCTCGAAGGGCTTGTCCTTGGCGATGTTGATCGAGTCCGGGGTGGACCCGCTGGCGCCGATGCTCAGGTCGGTGATCTTGGCGTCGGCCTTGTTGATGCCCAGGATCGGGGTCAGCGCGGTCAGCCAGGCGGGGAAGGTGATGCTGCCCGAGCCCTGGGTCAGCCAGAACTCCTGACCAGGTCCGAGCTGCACGGGGGCGACTCCCTGCACGTCCACGTCGGTCGGCAGGTAGAACACCGGCAGCCCGCGCAGCGTGATCGTGCAGCCGATCGGCAGCTTGAACCGCCCGGTGTCCACCCCCACCGCGGGCACGATCTCCGGCGGCAG
>DATADI010000087.1:0-9359 GCA_036258615.1 Thermomonospora sp.
GGCGGCCGAGCGCAACGTCCGGCACGGTGACCGCGGGGCCGCGCGGCGCGCCGCCGGACGGGCCGGCGCGGGCGTCCCGGGGCATCCGACGGACCACCGACGTGACCCGCGGGCGTGTGGCGCACGGCACACTCGGCGGGCGGTCTCCGGTGACCGGTGTCACGCCTGGGACTCGTCGCGCCTTGCGTGCCGGAGGTCACCACCCGTGACAGAATTTCCCGCCCGGATCGGGCACAAGAACGGCCTCCCGTGCGTTAGACCCGCGCGACGGGGCGCAACGTACGACCGAGGGGGATGGAGATAGCACATGGCAACCGACTACGACAGCCCGCGCAAGACCGACGACGACCTGAGCGAGGACAGCCTCCAGGAGCTGCAGGCCCGTCGCGCGGACAAGGCCGCGAGCATCATCGACGAGGACCTCGACGCCGGTGAGGTGGCCGAGCTCCCCGGCGCCGACCTGTCCAACGAGGAGCTCACCTTCAAGGTGGTCCCCCGGCAGGCCGACGAGTTCACCTGCTCGCGCTGCTTCCTGGTGCACCACCGCAGCCAGCTGGCCGAGGAGCGCAAGGGCCAGCCGATCTGCCGCGAGTGCGCGGCCTGAGCGGAGGCGCCCGTGACCGGTGACCCCGACCGCATGGACGACCCCGCGTACGACCCGGACGGCGGTCTCGCCGTCCCGGCCCCCCGTGACGGGACCGGCCGGGACAGCGAGATCGCCGCACTGGTCGGCAGGCTGACCGCCGCCGACGACCTGGACTCCGAGACCCGCGGCCGGCTGCTGGCGCGGCTGGCCCGGCTGCTGGCCGACAGCGCCCGGCGCGCCGGGGCCGGGGGCCTGCGGGGCGGCCGGTGGCTGGCCGACCTGCTCCTGGAGGTGGCCCCGCACGTGCCGGTGCGCGACGCGGAGACGCTGCGCGACCACCACCACGGGCTGACCGGCGAGGCGCTCGCCGACAACCTGGTGCGGGTGGCCGTCAACGCGACCACGGCGGTGGGCGCGGCGGGCGGCGCGCTGGCGGCCGTGGAGTTCGTCGCGCCGCCGCTGTTGCTGACCGCGCCCGCGCAGCTGGCGGCGGAGACCCTGGTGATCGCGGCGATCGAGGTCAAGCTGATCGCCGAGCTGCACGCCGTGTACGGGGTGCAGGTCCCCGGTTCGGGCACCACCCGGGCCACCGCGTTCGTCACCGCGTGGGCCCGGCAGCGCGGGGTCAACCCGCTGGAGTCCGGCACGCTGGCCAACGCGCTCGGGTCGGCCGCCAAGACCGCGCTCCGCAAGCGGCTGCTGCGCACCTTCGGCCGCAGCATGTCCACCATGGGACCGTTCCTGACCGGCGCCGCCGCGGGCGCCGCACTGAACCGGTCGGCGACCAAGAGGCTCGCCGAGGCGATCCGCGCGGACCTCCGCAGGCACGTCGGCGTCGCCCCCCGCGACGACGTGCTCCCCGGCGCCTTCCCGCAGGCGCTGCCCGACTGAGACGCTCCGTCCCCGCGCCCCGTCGGCCCGGGGCGTCCGCTCAAGAGCGGAACTCCAGCTCGCCGGTCACCGCGTCCCGGCCGGCCAACCAGAGGCCCAGGGCCTCACGCGTGCCGTGCACCTGTGGCCCCCGCCCCAGCGGGCGGCCTCCGTCGGCGGGCACCACCCGGTGGGTGAGGATCCGCCGGTTGGTGACGAGGCTGAGCTGTGCCCCCTCGCGCAGGATCGCGTTCGCGACGACGTCCGGGATCTCCCGGGTCAGCCCCAGCCCGCGCAGCACGTCCTGGTGGTGCACCGCCAGGTCGGGGAACACCAGGAAGGCCAGCATCCGGCTGGTGCCGCTCGGGTTCGCCGCCCAGTGGCCCGCCCACCGCATCAGCCGCTCCCGCGGCACCGCCCGCGCCCGCTGCGTCTGCGCGTGGTGCGCGGCGTGGATCCGCGTCCCGTACGGCAGGTAGGACGCCGCCGGGTAGTCCAGGCCGATGACGTGCCCCAGCACGTCACGCGGCGCCCAGCCCGCGCACAGCGTCGGGCCGTGGTCGAAGTCGTCGTCGGAGAGCCCGTCCAGCGTCTCGATCAGCCGGAACCGCTCGGCGCGCAGGTCGTCCTCGTGGGGGAAACGCATCGTGGCCGGTCCCTTCCTGACTCCCGGGACCGACCACGATACGGCACGGCTGGATCACTGATCCAATAGGCGCGGGGGCCTCAGCCGTCCCCGACCCACGGCAGCCGCCCGCTGCTCTTGGCGTACTGCTTGGCCGCCGCCCGGGTGACCAGCAGCCGTGCGACCTCCATGCCGACCCCGGTGACGACCGCCCAGCCCAGTGCCTCGGCCAGGGCCACGTCGGGCGACTCGGGGTTGGTCGGCGGCTCCTTCCCGGTGGTCTTCTTCCACGCGTAGGTGATCGCCTTGCGGGCCGCGAACCCGCCCGCGAACGCCGCGGCGCCGGCCACGACCCGCCAGCCGAGGTCGCCCTTGTCCGCCATCGTCCCTCTCCTCATCGCTCGGCAACCGGACGGTTGTGAGGCTATCCAAGCGGCGGGGGGTAAATCGTTTCGGCGGGCCACGCACCCCTCACTAGCATTGGGGGATGACCGGACAGCCGCGTATCCCGAAGGTTCCCGACAGGCCCACCCTGGACGGCCTGGAGGACAAGTGGGTACGCCGCTGGGAGTCCGACGGCACGTACCGGTTCGACCGCACCAGGCCCCGCGAGGAGGTCTACGCGATCGACACCCCGCCGCCCACCGTCAGCGGGTCCCTGCACGTCGGGCACGTCTTCTCCTACACGCACACCGACACGGTGGCCCGCTTCCACCGGATGCGCGGCCGGGCGGTGTTCTACCCGATGGGCTGGGACGACAACGGCCTGCCCACCGAGCGCCGGGTGCAGTACCACTTCGGCGTCCGCTGCGAGCCGTCGCTGCCGTACGACCCGGAGTTCACGCCGCCCGCCAGGCCCGACCCGAAACGCCAGGTCCCGATCAGCCGCCGCAACTTCATCGAGCTGTGCGAGCGGCTCACCGAGATCGACGAGCAGGCGTTCGAGGAGGTCTGGCGGCGGGTCGGCCTGTCGGTCGACTGGAGCCTGCTGTACACCACGATCGGCGACCGGGCGCGGACGGCGTCCCAGCGGGCCTTCCTGCGCAACCTGGCGCGCGGCGAGGCGTACCTGGCGGAGGCGCCGACCCTGTGGGACGTCACCTTCCGCACCGCCGTCGCCCAGGCCGAGCTGGAGGACCGGGAAACCCCGGGCGCGTTCCACCGGCTGCGGTTCCACGCCGCCGACGGGCCGGTGTACGTCGAGACGACGCGGCCGGAGCTGCTGCCCGCGTGCGTGGCGCTGGTCGCCCACCCCGACGACGAGCGCTACCGCGGGCTGTTCGGCGGCACCGTCCGCACGCCGCTGTTCGGCGTGGAGGTCCCGGTGCTGGCGCACCGGCTGGCCGAGCCCGACAAGGGGTCGGGCATCGCGATGATCTGCACGTTCGGCGACGTCACCGACGTGACCTGGTGGCGGGAGCTGGACCTGCCGACCCGGGCGGTCGTCGGCCGGGACGGGCGGCTGGTCCCCGAGCCGCCCGCCGGGGTCCCGGCCCGGCCCTACGACGAGCTGGCGGGCCGTACCGTCGCCGCCGCCCGGGAGCGGGTCGTCGAGCTGCTGCGCGCGTCCGGCGACCTGGACGGCGAGCCGCGCCCGGTCACCCGGCCGGTGAAGTACTACGAGAAGGGCACCCGCCCGCTGGAGATCGTCACGACCCGGCAGTGGTACATCCGCAACGGCGGCCGGGACGCGGGCCTGCGGGAGGCGCTGCTGGCGCGGGGCCGGGAGCTGGCCTGGCACCCGGAGTTCATGCGGGCCCGGTACGAGAACTGGGTCGAGGGCCTCAACGGCGACTGGCTGATCTCCCGGCAGCGGTTCTTCGGCATCCCCGTCCCGGTGTGGTACCGGCTCGACGCCGACGGTGAGCCGCTGTACGACGCGCCGATCGTGCCCCCGGAGGACCTGCTGCCGGTGGACCCGTCGGCGGACGCGCCGCCCGGGTTCACCGAGGACCAGCGCGGCAAGCCGGACGGCTTCGCCGGCGACCCGGACGTCATGGACACCTGGGCGACCTCGTCGCTGACCCCGCAGATCGCGGGCGGCTGGGAGGCCGACCCGGACCTGTTCGCCCGGGTGTTCCCGTTCCACCTGCGGCCCCAGGCGCACGAGATCATCCGGACCTGGCTGTTCGCCACGGTGGTACGCGCCCATCTGGAGCACGGCACGCTGCCGTGGAGCGACACCGCCCTGTCGGGCTGGATCCTCGACCCCGACCGCAAGAAGATGTCCAAGTCCAGGGGCAACGTGACCACGCCGATGGGGCTGCTGGAGCAGCACGGCACCGACGCGGTCCGCTACTGGGCGGCGTCGGGGCGGCCGGGCACCGACACGGCGTTCGACACCGCGCAGATCAGGATCGGCCGCCGGCTGGCCACCAAGATCCTCAACGCGTCCCGGTTCGTGCTGGGGCTGGGGGAGCCGCCCGCCGGGCCGCCGGAGGAGACGGTCACCGCGCCGCTGGACCGGGCGATGCTGGCGGCCCTGGCCACGCTGGTCCGGGAGGCCACCGAGGCGTTCGAGGGCTACGACCACACCCGGGCCCTGGAGCGGACCGAGCGGTTCTTCTGGGAGTTCTGTGACGACTACCTGGAGCTGGTCAAGCAGCGCGCCTACGGCTCCGGCGGCGACGCGGCCTCGGCGCGGGCGGCGCTGACGCTGGCGCTGTCGGTGCTGCTGCGGCTGTTCGCGCCGTTCCTGCCGTTCGTCACCGAGGAGGTCTGGTCCTGGTGGCGGGACGGCTCGGTGCACCGGGCGGCCTGGCCGGAGCCGGCGGAGCTGCCCGAGGGCGGCGACCCGGGGCTGCTGGCGGTGGCCGCCGAGGCGCTGCGGCAGGTCCGCCGGGCCAAGTCGCAGGCCAGGGCGTCGATGCGCGCCGAGGTGGCGCGGGCGGTCGTGCGGGGGCCGGGCGGCGGCGACCTGGCGGCGGTCTCCGGCGACCTGCGGGCGGCGGGCGTGATCCGCGAGCTGGAGCTGGACACCGCCCGCCGGGACGGCGACCTCACCGTCACGGTCACCCTGGCCGCGCAGCCGTAGCGGCACTGCACGTTCTGCACGTTCAGCACGTTCAGAACGTGCAGGGCAGGTGCTTGACGCCGTTGATGAAGTTGGAGAACAGCCGGTCGGGCCGGCCCGCCGCGCGCAGGTCCGGCAGCCGGGTGAACAGCTCCCGGAACATCACGGTGATCTCCCGGCGGGCCAGGTTCGCGCCCAGGCAGTAGTGCGGGCCGGGCCCGCCGAACCCGACGTGCGGGTTGGGGTCGCGGGTGATGTCGAAGGCGTCGGGGTCGTCGAACACCGCCGCGTCCCGGTTGGCGGAGTTGTAGAACAGCAGCACCTTGTCGCCGCGCCGGTACCGGTGGCCGTTCATCTCGTGGTCGCGGGTGAGGGTGCGGCGGAACTGGATGACCGGCGTGGACATCCGGACGATCTCCTCGACCGCGCCGCCGATGCGGCCCTCGAAGTCGGCCAGCAGCAGGTCCCGCTGGGCGGGGTGGTCGGTGAGCAGGGTCAGGCCGTGCGCGATGGCGTTGCGGGTGGTCTCGTTCCCGGCGACGACGAGCAGGATGAAGAACGACCCGATCTCCTGGTCGGTGAGCCGTTCGCCGTCCACCTCGGCCTGGACCAGCGCGGACACCAGGTCGTCGCCGGGCTCGCGGCGGCGCAGCCGGGCCAGCTTCATGGCGAGGTGGTTCAGCTCGTACCCGGCGGTCATCACCCGGAGCAGGGCGTACAGGGTCGCGGGGCGGGTGAGGCGGCCGTCGGGTGAGGCGGCGGGGTCCAGGCCGGAGTACTCGGGGTCGCCGAGGCCGAGGATCACGTTGGTGCGCTCGAGCACCATGGCCCGGCGGTGCGGGGGGACGCCCATCATGTCGCAGATGACCGCCAGCGGCAGCCGGGCGGCGACGGTCTCGACGAAGTCGGCGCCGGGGCCCCGGGCGACCAGGTCGTCCACGATGCGGGTGGCGGCGGCCTGCAGGTCGGTCTCCAGCTTGGCCAGCACCCGGGGGGTGAACGCCCGGGACACGATCCGCCGGATCTTGGCGTGCCGGGGGTCGTCCATGTTGATCATCGAGCCGAAGTAGCGGGCCATGTAGCCGGGCATGTCGGCGATGCTGGTGCTGGTGGGCTCGCTGCTGAACACGTCCGGGCGGCGGCTGGCCTCGACCACGTCCGCGTGCCGGACCAGCGCGTAGTAGCCGGGCCCGGTGCGGATGAAGGGCACCGGCATCTCGGGGAAGAACACCGGCTCCGGCAGGGCCCGCAGCTCGGCGAACGCGGCCTCCCGGCGGCGCCGCGGCAGCCCCCAGAAGTCCAGGTCCGACAGGTTGAAGCCGACCTCCCGGGGCGGCTGCGCCACCGTCATCCTCGACCCCCTCGACGGGCGGAACGCCGTTCGGTTCATCGAAACCGACGACCGCGCCCGCGTCAAGAGCCCGGCTGCGGGGTGGCGGAACTCCCCGGATCCCGCCCGTTTCCGAAGGTCGGAGCGGTCGGGTCGGGAGAGGGGGTGGCGTGATGTCCCCGTTATTCCGAATTCCAGACAGGTTTAGTAGGTTTGCCGCCATGACGGAGCCAGTGGCACTCAGCGACGCGCGCCGGCTGCGGGCCGACCGGGCGCGGCAGATGGCCGACGTGCTGCGCCGCCAGGTGCTGGAGGGCGCGTTCCCCGGCCGGGTCCTGCCCGCCGAGGCGCGGCTGGGCGAGGAGTTCGGCGCGTCCCGCAACACCGTGCGCGACGCCCTCGACCTGCTGCGCGCCGAGGGGCTCGTGGAGCGCTGTCCCGGCGTCGGCACCCTGGTGGTCTCCGAGAAGTACGCCCACGGCCTGGAGTGGCTGCTCGGCCTGGCCGAGACCCTGCACGAGCACGGCCGGGTCACCAACGAGGTCCGCACCACCGGGCTGATCACCCCGCCGAGGGAGGTCGCGGCGCGGCTGCGCAGCCCCGAGGGCGAGCCGGTGGTCTACGTGGAACGGCTGCGGCGGCTCAACGGGGTGCCGCTGTCGCTGGACCTCACCTACCTCGTCCGCGACCTCGGCGAGGCCGTCCTCGCCGAGGACCTGGTCAACACCGACGTCTTCGTGCTGCTGGAACGGCTGTCCGGGCAGCGGCTCGGGCTCGCCGAGCTGACCGTCGAGGCCGTCAGCGCCGACCCGCACTCGGCCGCCGTCCTGGAGGCCCCGCGCGGCGCGGCGCTGCTGATGGCCGAGCGGCTCACCCACCTGGCCGACGGGCGGCCGGTGGACCTGGAGTACATCCGCTTCCGGGGCGACCGCATCACCATGCGCGGCACGCTCCGCCGCCCCGCCCCCTGACCCGTACCGACCCGTAGGACCGGGAGCGCCGGCGTCCGCCGCCGCGCGCTCGGTGAGGAGTGCCCTGATGGAGATCCCCGACCCGGCACGGCGGCGCGTGCTCGCCTGCGACGTGCTGATCATCGGCGGCGGCACGGCCGGGAGCATGGCCGCGCTGACCGCCGCCGCGCACGGCGCCGACGTGCTGCTGCTGGAGAAGGCCCACGTCCGCCACTCCGGGGCGCTGGCCATGGGGATGGACGGCGTCAACAACGCCGTGATCCCCGGCAAGGCCGACCCCGAGCGGTACGTCGCCGAGATCACCCTGGCCAACGACGGCATCGTGAACCAGCGGGCCGTGCACCAGACCGCCACCCGGGGCTTCGGCATGATCAAGAGGCTGGAGGGCTACGGCGTCAAGTTCGAGAAGGACGCCCACGACGAGTACGCCGTCCGGCAGGTGCACCGGTCGGGGAAGTACGTGCTGCCCATGCCCGAGGGCCGGGACGTCAAGAAGGTGCTGTACCGGGCGCTGCGCACCCGCGAGGTCCGCGCCCGGGTGACGATCGAGAACCGCGTCATGCCCGTCCGGGTGCTGGTGCGCGACGGGCGGGCCGTGGGCGCCGCCGGGTTCGACACCCGCAGCGGCGAGTTCGTCACCGTGGAGGCCGGGGCGGTGGTGCTCGCCACCGGCGCGTGCGGGCGGCTCGGGCTGCCCGCCAGCGGCTACCTGTACGGGACGTACGAGAACCCCACCAACGCGGGCGACGGGTACGCGATGGCCTACCACGCGGGCGCGGAGCTGACCGGCATCGAGTGCTTCCAGATCAACCCGCTGATCAAGGACTACAACGGGCCCGCGTGCGCCTACGTCGCCAACCCGTTCGGCGGGTACCAGGTCAACGCCGAGGGCCACCGGTTCGTGGACTCCGACTACTGGTCCGGGCAGATGATGGCCGAGTTCAAACGGGAACTCGACAGCGCCCGGGGCCCGGTCTACCTCAAGCTCAGCCACCTGCCCGACGACACCATCCGGCGCATCGAGCAGATCCTCCACGTCACCGAACGCCCCACACGCGGCACCTTCCACGCCGGGCGGGGCCACGACTACCGCACCCACGACGTGGAGATGCACGTCTCGGAGATCGGCCTGTGCAGCGGCCACTCCGCCTCCGGGGTCTGGGTGGACGAGCACGCCGCCACCACCGTGCCCGGCCTGTACGCCGCCGGGGACCTGGCCTGCGTGCCGCACAACTACATGGTCGGGGCGTTCGTGTACGGGGAGATCGCGGCGGAGTCGGCGGTGGCGCACGCCCGGACGGTGAGCGCCGCGCCGCTGCCCGAGGACCAGGTCGAGGCCGCCCACGAGCTGGTCTACCGGCCCGCCCGCCAGCCGGACGGCCCGCCGCAGCCGCAGATCGAGTACAAGCTGCGCCGGTTCGTCAACGACTACCTCCAGCCGCCCAAGCTCACCCGGTACATGGAGATCGCGGTGGAGACCTTCGAGCGGATGCGCTCCGAGGTCGCCGGCATCGGCGCCCGCACCCCGCACGAGCTGATGCGGGCCGCCGAGGTCACCTTCATCCGGGACTGCGCCGAGATGGCCGCCCGCGCCTCCCTGTTCCGCACCGAGAGCCGCTGGGGCCTGTACCACCAGCGCGCCGACTTCCCCGACCGCGACGACGCCGCGTGGTTCTGCCACGTCAACCTCAGGAAGGGAGCCGACGGCCGGATGGAGTTCCACAAGCGCCCGGTCGCCCCGTACATCGTGGACGTGCCGGGCTTCGACCGCCCCGACGGGGTGCCCCTGGAGTCCGCCGAGGTCGCGGGGGCGGCCCGATGAGCGCCCGCATCGTCGCCCTGCTCGCGATGGCCGACGAGGCCCCCGACGTCGCCGACCTCGAGCCCTACCTCGACGACCCCGACCCGGCGGTGCGCCGGGCCGCGCTCCAGGTGCTCAGCGACGCCTGCGACCAGTCGTCGGC
>DATADI010000088.1:0-3057 GCA_036258615.1 Thermomonospora sp.
CGCGTCGAGCGCATCCTCGCTCGCTGCGCTCCCTGCGGTGCACTCGACGCGCCCAGGTTTCCGCGGCTCCGCTGGCGCTCCGCCGCGGAAACCTGAGCTTCTGGGGGGGTCCCCCAGACCCCCCATTTCCGGGTTACAGGACCGGGTCGGCTATGAGACGGGGCTCGTCAGGTCCCGTCTCCGGGGCGGACTAGGCCCTGTTCGTAGGCGAAGACGACTGCGGCGACCCGGTCGCGGAGGCCGGCCTTGGTCAGGAGGCGTGACAGGTGGGTCTTCACGGTGGCTTCGGAGAGGTGGAGGGTCTGGGCTATCTCGGCGTTCGAGCGGCCCCGTCCTACGTGGGTGAGCACCTCGCGTTCGCGGTCGGTCAGGCGTTCCAGGGCGGTTCCGCCGGTGGGGGGCACGCTCAGGAAGCGCTCGATCAGCCGGCGGGTCACCGCCGGGGCCAGGAGCGCCTGGCCGCTGGCGACGGTGCGGACCGCTTCGGCGAGTTGGCCGGGTGGGGCGTCCTTCAGCAGGAATCCGCCTGCGCCCGCGCGGAGCGCCTCGTAGACGTACTGGTCGACGTCGAACGTGGTCAGCACCAGCACCGCCGGGGCGTCGGGCAGGGCGCGGATGCGGCGGGTGGCCTCGATGCCGTCCAGGGTGGGCATCCGGATGTCCATCAGCACCAGGTCCGGGCGCAGCCGCCGGGCCTGCGCGACCGCCTCGGCGCCGTCCGCCGCCGTCCCCGCCACCTCGATGTCGGGCTGGACGCCGAGCATGGCCGACAGTCCCGACTGGACCAGCGCGTGATCGTCGGCGATCAGGACACGGATCACCGTGCCTCCACGGGCAGCCGGAGGCGGACGGCGTACCCGCCGTCCTGGGCGGGACCGGCGTGCAGCGCGCCACCGTAGAGCCGGGCCCGTTCCCGCATCCCGACCAGGCCGTGGCCGGGCGGACCGGCGGGCGCCCGCGCCTGACCGGGGGCGTTGACGACCTCGACGTCCAGCTCCGTGCCGCCGTAGCGCACCCGTACCTCGGTGTCGGGTGCGCCCGCGTGCCGCCGGACGTTCGTGAGCGCCTCCTGGACGACGCGGTAGACGGTCAGCTCCACCCCGGCGGGCAGGGACCGCCGGCCGCCCAGCTCGACCAGCCGCACCGGCAGCCCGTTCGCCCGCGCCTGCTCCACCAGGTGCGGCAGCCGGTCCAGGGTGGGCTGCGGAGTCAGCGGCTCGTCGCCCTCCTCGCGCAGCGCCTCCAGCAGATGCCGCATCTCCACCAGCGCCTCACGTGCCGTGCCCGCCACCGCGTCCATGTGGTCACGCGCCCGCTCGGGGTGCGGCCGGCTCAGTTCCCGCGCGGCCCCGGCGTTCACCGCGATGATCGACAGCGAGTGCGCCACCACGTCGTGCAGCTCCCGCGCGATCCGCAGCCGTTCGGCGGCGACCGCCTCCCGCGCCTGCTCGCGCGTGTGCTCCTCGGCGGCGTCGAGCTGGATCTCCCTGCGACGCAGCAGCCACCCGGCGGTCCACGCGCCGGTCACGAAGAACACCATCACCAGGGCCGAGCCGAGGTCGGGACGCGTGGCGTAGAACTGCAGGCCGATCGCGCCGGTCATGCCCCCGACCGCGACCGCCCACGCCACGGCCGCCCGCCAGGGGGCCCGCACGTGCAGCGCGGCCGAGAACGCCGCCACCAGGATCGCCGGGAACGGCGCGACGGTGGCGGGCGGGCCCTCCGCGGTGGCGGCCCGCACCAGCAGCGCCGTCACGATGACCGCCAGCACCGGCAGCGGCGCGTGGCGCCGGAACACCAGCGGAGTCGTGGTGACCAGCGCGAACGCGATCTCCGCCCAGAGCGGGTCCGGGCCCGCCGGCAACGCCTCCGCGAGAGCCCAGACGGCCAGCAGCACGGCCACCGCCACGTCGGAGCGCGGCGGACGCCGGGGTACCCGGGCGAGCTGTGCGAGGGGGTCCACGCCGTCGACCGTACTGTCCCGTTCCAACCGGGCACATCAGCCGTCTGGAGTAACGGCGTCGGCCTGGGGTCTCATGCGGACGCGTCCCACGGCGGACGCGCCCGGGACACCGCGCTCCCTAGCCTTCACCGCCATGACTGCGAACCCATCAGCGCCGTCACGGCGCACGGCCGCGGGCCTGGCGGCGATGGCCGGCGGCCTCGCCATGACGGTCTCCGGCGCGCTGCAGGCGGTACGTCCCACCGACACCGATCCGAAGGTGGCGGGCGAGGAACACCTCCTCCTCGCGTTGTTCGCCGCCGCGCTGGTCCTGCTCATCCCCGGTCTTCTCGCCCTCGCCCGCCACGGCACCCCCGTCGCCCGCCCGGGGGCCGCCGCCGTCGCGCTCGGGCATGTTCTGCTGGCGTTCGGGGCGACGGCCTCCAACCTGAACGGCGAGGACCCCGCCTGGTTCGCGTTCGCGGCCGTCCCGGCGAACCTGGCGATGCTCGCCGGGGCGATCACGATGGCGGTGTCGTTGTGGCGGGCCGGACGGGTGCCCCGCCCGATCGCGGCGGCCCTGCCGGTGCTGTGGCTCTGTCAGATCGTCCTGGCCCAGCTGGGCGGGGGACTGATCGCCGGCGTCTACTGGCTCGTCACAGGCCGCCTGCTCATCTCCGGCACCCTGGAGAGCACCCGCCTGAACGGGCCCTGAACCACCGCCCGGCGACGCGGCTCAGTGGGGTTGAGCGTCCAGGACCTCGGCGAAGGGGTCTTCTTCGGGGGTTATGGATTCGTCGGGCTGCAGTAGGCAGTTGTCCAGGAGGGTGTGCAGGGCCTTCGGGTCGAGGTTGGGGCCGGTGAAGACCAGGTGCTGGACCCGGTCGCCGTGGTCGGGGGACCAGTCGATGGCGGCGGCCAGTTGGCGGGCGGGCGGAATGGTGTCCCAGGCGTCGCCGGGGAGGGCGGCCAGCCAGGGGCCGGTGTCCTCGACCATGACGATGCCGGCGACGGCGTCCCAGGCGAGGAGGCGGTCGGGGCGGGTGGCGAGCCAGAAGCGGCCCCGGCTGCGGACGGTCTCGCTGGCGAGTTCGTCCATGGCGTCGATGAAGCGG
>DATADI010000089.1:0-8126 GCA_036258615.1 Thermomonospora sp.
TCGGTGGGCTCGTCGAGAACGGTGGCCAGGTCGATGAGGTGACACAGGGCGATGGCCCGTTCGGCGACGGGGGCGTTCGGGCCGTGACGGCGTACGGCGGACTTGAGCGCGCGGAAGGCCTGGAGGTCGTCGTTCTTGAACTCGCGCAGGATGCGGGCGTTGTCGAGCGCCCTGGCCAGGCCGGTCAGCTCCTTCGAGCCGCCGTACTCCAGCTCCATGGGCTCGTCGCGCTGGATGAAGATGATCGAGTTCCCGGACGGGTCGACCAACGTGAACCGAGACGCGCCCGGCCGGTAGCGGGTGATCCGCGGGACACCGGACCTCAGCACCTTCCCGTACGCCCGGCGCATCGCCTCGACGAACGCCGCATGGTAGGGCGCCACCGCGTCCACCATGACCAGGCAGCCTCCGGACTCCTCCCGGGCCGGATCCAGATCCTTGGGCGGCGGGCCGAAATGCAGGTCGAATCCGCTCCACCGCAGCGCCAGGTACACATAGGGCTTGCTCTGCTTGTACGTCGCCTCGAATCCCAGCGCCCCGTAGAACTCCAGGGTCTCCTCCACCGATGCGCACGGCATCAACGGCACCGTCGTCTCGTTCGGTCGAACCGCGGGCTCACTCACGATGACTCCACCTTCCAGGTCGCCCGGCGATCCTCGCATCCCTGTCCGAAACTCGCCCATGGATCGTTCCAATACAATCCGGGCAACCGGCCCCGCCAAGGAATGCCCCGGGCGACAAGAACCATGAGCAGGGAAAACGACGTTCACGATCCAGCCTGGGCACAGTGGGGGCGGTAGACTTCGCGGCCATGACGACTGCGGGCGAGCACGACGCCGGGGCGGAGAAGTCGGCTCTGCACGAGGTGGCCGACGGGGTGTTCGCCTGGGTGCAGGAGCCCGGGACCTGGTGGGTGAACAACGCCGGGGCCGTCGTGGGCGGCGGTGACCTGCTCGTCGTGGACACGTGTGCCACCGAGGCGCGGACGCGGCGGTTCCTGTCCGCCTTGGCCGAGGCGACCGGGGACGCGTCCATCCGGTACGCGGTGAGCACCCACCTGCACGGCGACCACACGCACGGCAACTCGCTGCTGCCCGAGAGCACCGTGCTGATCGCTCACGAAGAGACACGGCGCGGGGTCATCGAGGACTTCATCATCGACGGCTGTCCCGAGCTGTGGACGCCGCTGCCGGACTGGGGGGCCGTCACACGGCGTCCGGCGGACCTCACGATGACCTCCGCGACGGCCGTGATGCTGGGCGGCGACCGGCGGGTGGAGCTGATCCATCCCGGGTACACGGCGCACACACCGGGTGACGTCGTGGCGTGGCTGCCCGAGGAGCGGGTGCTGTTCACCGGTGACCTGATCTTCAACGGGCTGACGCCCATGGTCGGGATGGGCTCGGTGGTGGGCGCGCTGCGGTCGCTGGACTGGATCGCCGAGTTCCAGCCCGAACGGCTCGTCCCGGGGCACGGGCCGGTCTGTGACGCGGCGGCGCTGCCGGACGTGCTCGCGGCGCACGAGCGGTACTACCGGCTCGTCCTGGAGATCGCCGACGACGGGATGCACGACGGGCTCACCCCGCTGGAGGCCGCGCGGGCGGCCGACCTCGGGGAGTTCGCCGGGTGGGCCGACGCCGAGCGTCTCGCGTTCAACCTCCACCGGGTCTACGCCGACAAGTACGGCCGCCCGTTCGACCTGGTGCAGGCGGCGGTGGACGCCGTCACCCTCAACGGCGGCCCCATGCCCACCACCGTCTGACCTCCGCCCCGCCCCTCTCGGACGGTCAAGATCTGTTCATCCGCTGGTCCCCGGCAGGCCATGGGAGCGCTCTACGGTGCCGGTGACGTGCGACTTTCCGGTCGACCGCCGATGTAAGAGCGATGAGGTGCAGTGATGACCGTGGACGATGTCCGCCCCACCGCGGACCCTGACGACATCAGTTCCAACCCGTCGGGGAACGCCACGTTCCGGGAGATCGTGGACGCCCGGATGTCACGGCGGGCGGTGATCCGCGGGGGCACCGTCGTCGCGGCGGCCGGTTTCCTGGGCGCGACGGGCGTGGCGGGTGCGACCGGCGCGACGGCCGCTCCCGAAGGCGGCGACCAGAGTCGGGGCAGGCAGCGGCGGCTGCTGGGGTTCAAGGCCGTCTCCCCGAGCACCGACGACAAGATCGTGGTGCCCGAGGGGTACACCGCCGAGGTGCTGATCCCGTGGGGCACGCCGCTGTTCTCGCGCGGCCCCCAGTGGAAGAAGGACGCCTCCAACACCGCCGCCGAGCAGGCCCAGCAGATCGGCATGCACCACGACGGCATGAGCTTCTTCCCCGTGGGCCGGGGGCACGGCCGCGAGGGCCTGCTGGTGCTCAACCACGAGTACGTCGACCAGGTGCTGTTGTTCCCCGACGGTGACGCGCAGATCACCAAGGAGAAGGTCGACAAGTCCCTCGCCGCCCACGGGGTCAGCGTCGTCAAGGTCGCCCAGAAGGACGGCCGCTGGCAGCGAGTGGACTCCAGGTACAACCGGCGGGTCACCGGCTCCACGCCGGTCACGTTCTCCGGTCCGGTCAGCCCGAAACACCCGGCTCTCCAGGCCAGGAACAAGCCGATGGGCACGCTGAACAACTGCTCCAACGGCCAGACTCCCTGGGGCACGTACCTGGCCTGTGAGGAGAACTGGAACAGCTACTTCGGCACCACCGACACCACCTGGAAGCCGAACGCCGAGCAGGCCCGCTACGGGGTGAACGCCGCCGGGTTCGGCTACAAGTGGCACCAGGCCGACCCGCGGTTCGACGTCGCCGTCAACCCGAACGAGCTGAACCGGTTCGGCTGGGTCGTCGAGATCGACCCCTTCAGCCCGCACTCCACGCCGGTGAAGCGGACGGCGCTCGGCCGCATCAAGCACGAGGGCGCCACCGTCACCGAGTCGCGCGGCCGGATCGTCGTGTACACCGGTGACGACCAGGACGGCGAGTACGTCTACAAGTTCGTCGGCAGCGCCCCGTGGCGGATGCTGCGGAAGCTCCGTAAGAGTCCCCTCGACCACGGCACCCTGTACGTCGCGAAGTTCAACGACGACGGCTCCGGCGAGTGGCTTCCCCTGAAGCACGGCACCGGCCCGCTCACCGTCGCCAACGGCTGGAAGGACCAGGCGGACGTGCTGCTGCGCACCCGCCAGGCCGCCGACGCCGTGGGCGCGACCAAGCTCGACCGTCCCGAGTGGGTCGCGGTGAACCCGAAGAACAAGGACGTCTACCTCACGCTGACCAACGGTTCCGGCTGGGACAACAAGGTGAACCCCCGCAAGCCCAACCCGTACGGCCACATCGTGCGGTGGCGGGAGCGGCGCGGCGACAACACCGCCACGACGTTCGAGTGGGACATCTTCCTCCTGGCGGGCGACCCCGAGTACGACCCCACGGTGAAGCTGGCCCCCGAGGACGTGTTCGGCTCCCCCGACGGCGTGGGCTTCGACCGCGACGGCCGCCTGTGGATCCAGACCGACATCTCCAACTCCACGCAGAACCGGCCCGACCGGGGTCACGACAACATCGGCAACAACCAGATGCTCGCGGCGGACCCCAGGACCGGCGAGATCCGCCGCTTCCTCGTCGGCCCGCGCGGCTGCGAGGTCACCGGCTTCGCCCTCGCCCCCGACCAGCGGACGCTGTTCGTCAACATCCAGCACCCCGGCGAGGCCACCACCTTCTGGGGCGCCGCCCCGACCCCGCAGAACCCGAACGCCGTCAGCTCCTGGCCCGACCACGACCCGGCGGGCCGCCCCCGTTCGGCGACCGTGGTCATCCGCAAGAAGAACGGCGGCGTCATCGGCACCTGACCGTTCTCCATGATCACCACGGGCACCCCCAGGGGTCAGGGGGTGCCCGTGGGGCGGACCGGGCCGGTCTCGTAGGCGGCGGCGATCTCGGCGGTGGAGGACCTACTCAGGCAGCGTCACCAGGGCTGGTGGCGGCCCCGGCGGGAGCGCGCGTAGGCCAGGCGGCGGATCGTCTGGAGAGGGCCGGTGGGGTGCAGGCCCGGAATGTTGTTGAGCTGCGGGTCGAAGGCGGCCGTGCCTTCGGAGTCCTCGGGGATCGGCGTGTGGATCTCCAGGGTCCCCGAGGGACGCCAGGGACTTATGAGACCGGCGGTGACCAGGGTGAACCGCAACGGCCGGGCGGTGACCTCGGCGTCGAGGACGGCCAGGCGGGTGGGCACGTGCCGGTCGGGGTCCGCGGGCACCAGCCCGAGGACCCTGGTGTGCCCGCCGACGTCGTACGGGAGCAGCGTGGTGTAGGCGCCCGCGAGGAACGACCTCCGGACGCACAGGACATGCCGGGCGCCCGGGGCGAGGCCCGTGGTGGCGAACAGCAGGTCCACCGGCCCGGCGGCGGCCGGGACGCGCACGGCGACGCCGAGCACGTCGGGTGCGCCGCCGGGCGTCGAGGTCGCCTTCGACAGCCGGGCCACGACGTCGTACTCGCCGGGCGGCGGCGGGCCCGCCGCGCTGATCACGAGCGTGCCCCGGTAGGACCGGCCGCGCGGGTGCACGGCGCGGGCCCGCCGGAGCCGCGCGGCCACTTCGAACGGCAGGGTCAGGGCCGCGGCCAGGCCGGTTTCCACAGGGTGCGAGGTGCGGTGTGTCACACGGGCTTCTGTGCTCGGTGGGCGACGCCGGAAACCCCGGCGGGCACGGCGGAAGTGTGACGCAGCGGGTCTGGGGAACACGCAGGTCGGGTGGTACGTTGCGGCTATTGCAGCCGTAACGAAAGGAGCTGAGTGTCCGCTATGTCGGACCCTTCCAGTCATAGACCCGGCACCCGTGTGGGTGGCTCGTGGTGAGCATCGTGCTGGGAGTCGTCGCGCTGTTCGTGCTGACGGCGGCGACGGGGTACTTCGTCGCGCAGGAATTCGCGTATGTGGCGGCCGATCGGGGCGCATTGACGCACGCGGCCGAACAGGGCGACATCAGGGCCCGCAGGGCACTCCAGGTGATGGGACGGCTGTCGTTCATGCTGTCCGGGGCCCAGCTGGGCATCACCGTCACCGGGCTGGTCGTGGGCCTGCTGTCCAAACCGGCGCTGGCCGACCTGATGCGGCCCGCGCTGACCTCGTCCGGGGTGCCGGAGGGGGCGGTCGGGCCGATCGCGGTGGCGGTCGGCTTCCTGATCGCCACCGTCGTGCAGATGGTGATGGGCGAGCTGATCCCCAAGAACTGGGCGCTGGCGCGGGCCGAACCGGTGGCGCGCGGCCTGGCGTCCTCGACGCTGGTGTACCTCACCGTGGCCGCCCCGGTGATCAGGTTGTTCGACGGGGCCGCCAACCGGCTGCTGCGGCTGGTGGGCATCGAGCCCGCGCAGGAGCTCCACCACGGGGCGACGCTGGAGGAGCTGAGCGACATCATCGGGGAGTCGCACCGCTCCGGGCACCTGCCCGCCGACCTGTCGGCCCTGCTGGAGCGGGCGCTGACGTTCGGTGAGCGGACCGCCGACGAGGCCATGGTGCCCCGGCCCAAGGTCGTCACCGTCGCCGCCGTGGGCAAGGTCGCCGAGGTGACCGGGCACATCCGCCGCACGGGCCACAGCAACTACCCGGTGTACGGGACCGACGTGGACGACGTCGTGGGCGTCGCCGGGGTCCGGGAGCTGGCCGACGAGGACCTCGACCCGGACCGGCCGGTCGGCGAGATCGCGCGGCCCGCGCTGCTGGTGCCCGGCTCCCTGCCGCTGTACGGGGTGATCGAGCGGATGCGCGAGTCCGGCGAGGAGTTCGCCTGCGTGGTGGACGAGTACGGCGGCCTGGCGGGGATCCTCACCTTCGAGGACATCGCCGAGGAGCTGGTCGGCGAGATCACCGACGAGAACGACGTGTACGACTCGGCGTCCGCCGCGGTCGCCGACGGGACCTGGACGGTGGACGCCGCGCTGCGCATCGACGAGGTCGCCGGGCGGACCGGGCTGGCGCTGCCGGAGGACGAGATCTACGACACCGTCGGCGGGCTGGTCATCGCCCGGCTGGGCCGGCTGCCCGGCCGGGGCGACCGGGTCACCGTGGACCTGGACCCGCACGTGGGCCCCGAGGGGCGGGCGGAGCTGGAGGTGCTCAGCGTGGCGCGCCGGGTGCCGCGCAAGGTCCGGCTGCGGGTGCTGGCCGGCGGCGGTGAGGAGGTGGACGCCTGATGGAGCCGCTTCCCGCGCTCGCGCTGACCGCGCTGCTGCTGGTCGCCAGCGGGTTCTTCGTCGCCGCCGAGTTCGCCCTGGTCGCCGCCCGGCGGCCACGGCTGGAACGGGCCGCGCGGCACGGCAGCCGGCCCGCCAAGTCCGCCGTGGCGGGGATCCGCGAGCTGTCGCTGATGCTGGCGGGCGCCCAGCTCGGTATCACCATGTGCACCCTGGGCCTCGGTGTGGTGGCCGAACCGGCGTTCGAGAAGTTCCTGTCCGGGCCGCTGCACGCGGTGGGCCTGCCGGACGGGGCCTCGCACGTGATCGCGCTGGTGATCGCGCTGGCGGTGGTGACGTTCCTGCACATGGTGATCGGTGAGATGGCGCCCAAGTCGTGGGCGATCTCCCATCCGGAGCGCTCGGCGCTGATCCTGGCGCTGCCGTTCCGGGCGTTCACCCGGGTGGCCCGGCCGGTGCTGGTGGTCATGAACGGGCTCAGCAACACCGCGCTGCGGCTCATGGGGATCACCCCGCGCAACGAGCTGGAGACCACCACCGACCCGCAGCGGCTGGGGCACCTGCTGGGCGAGTCCCGGCGGCTGGGCCTGATCGAGCGGCGCGACCACGACCTGCTCGGCCGGGTCATCGCCGTCCGGGAGTCCACCATCGGGCCGCTGGTCGTCCCGGCCGCCGAGGTCACCACGGTGCCCGCCGACGCGGGGCCGCTGGAGATCCGCCGGGCCGCGCGGGCCAGCGGGCACGCCCGGATCCTGGTGCTGGACGACCGGGGCGCCGTCCTCGGCGTCACGCACGTCCGGGACGCGGTCATCGCCGAGAACGGGCGGCGGGCGGCCGAGATGGCCTACCCGGTGCCGACGCTGGACGCGGCGACCACGGTGCTGGACGCCGCGACCCGGCTGCGCCGCGACCGCGCCCAGCTCGCCGTGGTGAACGGCCCGGACGGGGCGCTGCGGGGCATCGTCACCATGGACGACCTGCTCGGGCAGCTGCTGGCCGCCAACCCGCACTGACCGGCCCGGCCGGCCCGCGTCCGGAAGCGGACAGCCGCGAACGTTCCATCGACGCAACCGGCCTGGTCATGATGGGTGATGTCCTTTTTGACACCGATGACGGCAATGCGTGAGATCGGGGTGATGTCCGCGCGGGACCGTTCGGCGGAGTAGTGTCGTCCGCCGCCCGGCCCCGGGATACGGCATTCGGCATTGCCGGGCCCGTCCATTGGCCACAATGAGACCGCAGACGGCCGCCGGAAGGCCCGCCGGAGCACTTCCCCCTTCGGGCTTCAGGAGGTTTCCGTGACGTGGGAGGCGGTTCAACGGTGAACCACACGGACCCGTTCGCGTACGACGGGCGGGAACGCCACGACGGCGGCGGCGACCTGGCCCGGCCCAGCCCGGCGCGGGTGTACGACCACCTGCTGGGCGGCAAGGACAACTACGAGGCCGACCGGGTGCTGGCCGAGCGGATGCTGGCGGCGCAGCCCCGGCTGGCGGTGGCCGCCCGGGAGAACCGGGCGTTCGTGGCGCGGGCGGTCCGGCGGCTGGCGGCGGCGGGCTTCGACCAGTTCCTGGACATCGGCTGCGGCCTGCCGACGCACGACAACGTCCACCAGATCGCCGCCCGGCGGACGCCCGGGGCCCGGGTGCTGTACCTCGACAACGACCCGATCGTGCTGGCGCACGGCCGGGCGCTGCTGTCGGAGGGCGGCAACGTCGCGGTGGCGGGGGCGGACCTGCGCGACCCCCGGCGGCTGCTGGAGTGCGTGGCGGCGACCCGGCTGCTGGACCTGCGGCGTCCGGTGGCGGTGCTGATGACGGCGGTGCTGCACTTCCTGGCGGACGCGGACGGGCCGTTCGAGGCGGTGGCGGAGATCCGGCGGGCGCTGCCGCACGGCAGCGCGCTGGTGATCTCACACCTGGCGTCCGACGTGGCGGCCGAGGC
>DATADI010000090.1:0-5999 GCA_036258615.1 Thermomonospora sp.
GCCCGGCCGGTCCCGCGGGGGCGGCGGGCGAGGCCCGGCTGTCCCCGGCGCAGGCGTGGGCGCGGCTGGCCTCGGGCAACGCGCAGTGGGTGGCGGGAAGCCCGCGGCACCCGCACCAGACCGTCGAGCGCCGCCGGGAGGTGGCGGCCGAGCAGCACCCGTTCGCGACGGTGGTGTCGTGCATCGACTCGCGGGTGCCGCCGGAGACCGTGTTCGACCAGGGCGTCGGGGACCTGTTCGTGATCCGCACCGGCGGGGAGAGCCTGGACGACCTGGTCATCGGGTCCGTCGAGTACGGGCCGGTGCAGGACGGCACCCCGCTGATCGTCGTGCTGGGCCACCAGCGGTGCGGCGCCGTGCGGGCCGCGATCGACGCGATCGACAACGGCCGTGTGCTGCCGGGGCACCTCGGCCGCGTGGCCGACGCGCTGCGGCCCGCCGTCGCCGAGGCCCACCGCCGGGGCGGCGACCTGACGGACCAGACCATCCGGGCCCACGTCGTCCGCACGGTGGCCGCGCTCGGGCGCGACCCCGAGCTGGCCGTGCGGATCCGCCGGGGACGGCTGGGCCTGGTCGGCGCGTACTACGAACTCGACACCGGCCGGGTCTCGGTGCTCCAGACCTCGGGCGTGCGCGTGTGAGGCACTCGCCGCTCAGCGGGTGACGGGCGACCGTGCCAGGTCGGTGAGGGCGGCGCGGGCCCGGGTGCGGTACTCGGCGACGCGGGCGAGCTTGATGTCCTCGTAGCCCCGGATGTCCTGGGGCAGCGCGGCGAGGGCGGCGACGGCGTCCACGGTGTCCGGGGTCAGGTGCCCCAGCGCCGTCCGCATCACCGCCCGGTACTCGTGGACCAGTTCCCGTTCGACCCGGCGGACCTTCGCGTACCCGAAGACGTCCAGGGCGGTGCCGCGCAGCGGGCGCGCGGCGTGCAGGGCGCGGAAGACGACGGGCGCGGAACGCCGGAGGGCGATCTTCCGCCGCAGGCCCAGCGCGCGCAGCACCGGCGGGTGCAGCAGGACCGACACGGTCGCGTCGGCCCCGTGCTCCCGGTCCCGGCGGGCCTTCTCGGCCGGGTCGAGGTGCAGCCGGGCGACCTCGTACTCGTCCTTGTAGGCCATGAGTCTGTGCAGGCTGACGGCGTACTCGCGGGCGATCCGCGCGCCCGCCTCGGCTCCGGCGCGGGCGGTGGCCAGGGCGAGCACCCGGCGCACGTCCCGCGCGTAGCGGTGGGCGTAGGCGGCGTTCTGGTAACCGGTCAGGTCGGCGATCCGGGTCGCCAGCGTCTCCTCGATCGGTCCGGTGCCCGCCGCGAGCGAGCGTGCGGCCGGATCGACGTGGACGACCGGCTCGGCGGGCGGCGCGACGGCGGCGAGGACGGCGTCGCGGTCGGCGGCGGCGGCGCGGCCCCAGCGGAACGCGGCCAGGTTCGTCTCGACGGCCGCACCGTTGAGGCGGATGGCCTCCTCGATGGCGGTGGCGCTGACGGGCAGGCAGCCGTGCTGGTAGGCGGCGCCGACGAGCACCATGTTGGCGGGCATGTGGTCGTCGAACAGCGCCTCCGCCAGGCTTTGGGCGTCCAGGTAGAGGTTGTCGTCGGGGCGCGTGACCGAGGCGATGCGTTCCAGGGCCTCGGCGGGAGACCCCGGCAGCGGGACGCGGCCGGTGACCATCGCGGCGGTCGGGACCACGGCGGTGTTGACCACGGCGACGGTCGTCCCGGGCCTCACGGTGGCGAGGTTCCCGTCGGCGGCGGCGCCGAGCACGTCGAAGCCCAGCAGGACGTCGGCGGCGGCGCGGGAGGCGCGCAGCGCGCCGGTGACGGGCCGGTCGGAGAACCGCACGTCGCTGACGACGGGGCCGCCCTTCTGCGCCAGGCCGGTCTGGTCCAGCCCGGCGGCGTACCGGCCGTCGAGGTGGGCGGCCATCTGGAGGATCTGGGAGACGGTCACCACGCCGGTCCCGCCGATGCCGGGCATACGGACGAGCACGTCCGCGTCGCCGAACCGGCGTACCGGCTCGGGCGGCTCGACCGGCAGCGGCGGCGCCTCGCGGCGTCCCGGCGTGCCCGGCTCGACCAGCAGGAACGAGGGGCAGTCGCCCTTGAGGCAGCTCAGGTCCGAGTTGCAGGACGGCTGGTGGATGCGGGTCTTGCGGCCGAACTCGGTCTCCACCGGCTGCACCGACAGGCACGTGGACGCCTCGCCGCAGTCGCCGCAGCCCTCGCAGACCCGTTCGTTGACCACGACCTTCGCGGTCGGCCTGGGGAGCTTGCCGCGCTTGCGCAGCCGGCGTTCCTCCGCCGCGCAGCGGTCGTCGTGGACGAGCACGGTCACGCCGTCGATCGCGGCGAGTTCGCGTTCGGCGGCGGCGAGGTCGTCGCGGTGCCGGACGGTGGCGATCGGGTCCAGCCGGACGTTGCGGTACCGCGCCGGGTCGTCGGTGGTGACGATGACGCGGCGGACGCCCTCGATCGCCAGCGACCGGACCAGGGCGGGCACGTCGAGCCGCCCCTCGGCCCGCTGCCCGCCGGTCATGGCCACCGCGTCGTTGTAGAGCAGCTTGTACGTCATGGTCACCCCGGCGGCGACGGCGGCGCGCACGGCCAGGGACCCGGAATGGTGGAAGGTGCCGTCGCCGAGGTTCTGCACGAAGTGCCGGTCGGCGGTGAACGGGGCCAGGCCGATCCACTGCGCGCCCTCGCCGCCCATCTGGGTGAGGCCGATCCGGTGGCCCCGGCCCGGCCCGTCCAGCGCGACCATGGCGTGGCAGCCGATGCCGACGCCGACGAGCGTGTCGTCGGACGTCCGCGTGGAGGCGTTGTGCGGGCAGCCCGAGCAGAAGTACGGGGTGCGGGCGGCCACCACCGGCAGCGCGCGGCGGCCGGTCCTGGTCGCGGGCCGCAGCCGGGCCGCGGCGGCGCGCGGCAGCCGGTCGGGACCGATCCGGGCGGCGAGGGCCCGTGCGACGTCGTCGGCGGTGAGGGTGCCGCGCGCGGTGAGCAGTTCGCGTCCGGTCCCGTCGTGCCGCCCGACGATCCGGGGCATCCGGTCGCGCCCGTAGAGGGCCTGCTTGAGGTGGCCTTCCAGGAACGGGACCTTGTCCTCGACCACCAGCACCTCGTCCAGGCCGCCGGTCAGTTCCGCCAGGTGCGCGGCGTCCAGCGGGAACGGCAGGCCGAGCCGGATGAGCCGCAGCCCGAGTGCCGCCAGGGCCGCCTCGTCCAGTCCCAGGTCGGCCAGGGCCCGTTCGACGACGGCGTACGAGGTGCCGGAGGCCAGCACGCCGAGGGCCGCGCCGGGCGCGCCGAAGGCGACGCGGTTGAGCCCTGAGGTACGGCCGTAGGCGCGCGCCACCTCCAGCCTGCGCGCGAGCAGGTCGTGTTCGGCGTCCAGCGCGGCCGGGCCGACCAGCGTCGGCACGGGACGCTCGGCGCGGACCGGCTCGGGGAGATCGGGGCGCACGGTGCTCAGGTCCACGACGGCGGTGGCGTCGGCGACGTCGGCGACGATCTTCAGCCCGGTCCACAGGCCGCTCGCCCGCGACAGCGCCACCGCGTGGAGCCCGAACTCGATGATCTCGGCGACCGAGCCCGGCGCCAGCAGCGGCATCAGCAGGCTCTGCGCCATCGGCTCGCACGAACTCGGCACGGTGGAGGACTTGCACGCGGGGTCGTCGCCGATCCAGGCGACCGCGCCGCCCAGCGCCGCCGTCCCGGCCAGGGTGGCGTGCCGGACGGCGTCGGCGGCGCGGTCCAGGCCCGGGTTCTTGCCGTACCAGAAGCCGGTGACGCCCTCGTGGCGGCGGCCGGGGACCTGGCCGAGCAGCTGGGTCCCGGCGACGGCGGTGGCGGCCAGTTCCTCGTTCAGCCCGGCCCGGAACACCACCCCGGCCTCGTCCAGGAACCGGGCGGCGCGGCCCATCTCCAGGTCCACCCCGCCCAGCGGCGAGCCCTGGTAGCCGGAGACGAACACCCGGGTGTCCAGCCCCCGCTCGCGGTCGATCCGCCGTTGCTCCAGCGTGAGGCGCACCAGCGCCTGGATGCCCGAGATCAGGACACGCCCCTCGCGCGCCGTGTACCTGTCGTCCAGCCGAACGCCCACATCCACCACCTCGGCCTCGTCGCCTGTGATCTGAAGCACAACAACGCAGGCCACGCCGCGCAAGCGTTGGCCGACATTTCGGCGCCAAGACGCAAACAATGTGAGCTACACCTGGAATATCGCCACATTGTTTGCGCCCTGCGAGGAGGACCGATCATGATCGAGGTCGACGACATCGACCGGCGGCTGCTACGGCTGCTGCGGCAGGACGCCCGGCGTACGTTCTCGGACATGGCCGCGCAGGTCGGGCTGTCGGTGGCGGCCGTCAAACGGCGGGTGGACCGGCTCCGCGAACTCGGTGTGATCACCGGTTTCACCACCCGGATCGACTACGGCAAGCTCGGCTGGGGCATCGAGGCGTTCACCGAGCTGCGCTACGGCGGGGCGACGCCGGTGAGCGAGATCATCCGGACCGCGACGATCGTCCCGGAGGTGCAGGCGGTCTACACGATCGCCGGGGATCCGGACGCGCTGGTCAACATCCGGGTCCGCGACATGCGGCATCTGCAGCAGGTGGTCGACAGCCTCCGGCGGGCCGGGAACGTCACCGGGACCAAGACCCTGATGGTGCTCGACCTGTGGACCCGGTCGGACGTCGACGGAGGGAACCGCAGGTCAACACCCCTGCCCTGAACAACCGGCCACGGAACGTGCCCTGACGGTCGCGGTGAGCGATTTTACTTTGCGTGTTCTTGTCCGGGCTTTTATGGGTCAGTACTTTGCCCAGATATCGGTCCGTCACCTACCTCCCTCCCGGGGGGTGCGGGCCGGACGCCGAGTCCCGGTGGCGTTCCCCGCGCCCCCGGGAGCCGGGGACCCACTGCTCCTGGGGTGAATCCGCCGTTGCGCGGTAGGGCGGCTCCTGGCCCGAACCCGTCAGCTAACCCGGTAGGCGGTCCTGAAGGAGAGTTGATGGATCCCATCGGGAAGAAGCTGCTCGAGGTCGCCAAGGACGAACTCGGGTATCAGGAGAAGGCCGGCGGCTACACCAAATACGGCGACTGGTACGGCGAGAACGTCGACCGGAGTTCCTACTTCAAGACCGCACCCTGGTGCGACATGTTCCTGGCCTGGGCCGCCGACAAGGCCGGGGTCACCGAATGGGCGGGACAGTTCGCCTACACCCCCTTCCACGCCGCGTGGTTCAAGAAGAAGGACGCCTGGGGCACCGAGCCCGAGCCCGGGGCGATCGTGTTCTTCGCCTGGTCGGGCTCCAAGAGCGTGGACGCCATCCAGCACGTCGGCCTCGTGGAGAAGGCCGACGGCGGCACCGTCCACACCATCGAGGCCAACGCCGACGGCAGGTATCTCAAGCGCAAGGAAAGGAGCACCGACTTCGTCGTCGGATACGGCTACCCGGCCAAGGTGAAGGTGCCGGGGAGATCCGTCGAGTCGGTCGTCTCCAACGGCGCGGACCAGAAGTACACGCCCAAGCACGCCGCGCCCGCCCCGCCCGCCGGCTCCCTGGGCGAGGCCATGACCGGCATCCCGACCAGACCGGTCGGCGCCCGTGACCACGACCGGCCCTCCGACCAGGCGATGCCGACCCTGAGCGAGCTGCTCGCCATCGCCGTCGTCGGCACCGCCGCGCTGGCCGTCGGGAAGACCGCCCTGGCGCGGCTGCCCGCCTCCTCGCCCGTCCGGATCCGCAAGCGGGGACGGCACCACCGCACGCCGGTGGCCCTGCCCGCGGACATGACCCCCGCCACCCTGGCGGCGGCCGACGCGGTCACCGTGGCGATGCCCCTGGTCACCGCCCAGGTCGCCGCCGAGGCCGAGGACCGGGAGTTCTGGAGCCAGATCTCCCGGCTGGAGATGGACGAGGACCTGGCGTTCTGGGAGTCCATCGCCGAACCCGCCGCCCAGGCCGCGGACTGACCACGTCTCCCGGGCCGGGCG
>DATADI010000091.1:0-9391 GCA_036258615.1 Thermomonospora sp.
GCATCGGCGTGGCGGCGGCGCTGGCCACCCGGATGGCCTGGCCCGCCCGGCCGCCGGTCGCCACCACCGTCCGGACGACGCCCGCGCCGCACCTGGTCACCGAGGACGGGCAGGGCCTGATCGCCGTGGTCAACACCGGCGCGGGCGGCGGCGACACGGTGGCGCGGCTGCTGGAACGCGAGCTGCCCGCCGCCGAGATCGTCCAGGCCGGGCCGGACGACGACCTGGCCAAGCTGCTGGACGAGGCGGCGGCGCGGGCCCGGGTGCTGGCGGTCGCGGGCGGCGACGGCACCGTGAACGCCGGGGCCCAGGCGGCCCTCCGCCACGACGTGCCGCTGCTGACCGTGCCCGGCGGGACCCTCGACCACTTCTCCCGGGCGGTGGGCATCGAGCACCCGGCCGACGCGGTGACCGCCTACCGGGCGGCCCGGCTGACCCGCGTGGACGTGGGGACGATCCGCCAGCCCGGCGAGGACGACCTGGTGTTCCTCAACACCGCGAGCTTCGGTGCGTACGCCGAGCTGGTGGACCGGCGGGAACGGCTGGAGCACCGGATCGGCAAGTGGCCCGCCACGGCGGTCGCCGCGCTGCGGACGTTCCGGCATTCGGAGCCCGTGCAGGTCGTGGTGGACGGCCGGCCGCGGCGGGTGTGGCTGGCGTTCGTCGGCAACGGCGCGTACGGCTCGCGCGGGCCCGCGCCGACCTGGCGCAGGCGGCTGGACGACGGGCGGTTCGACATCCGGATGGTCACCACCGCCCGGCGCGTGCCCCGGCTGCGGGCGCTGGCCGCCGTGCTGGCCGGTCACCTGCACCTGACCCCCGGATACAGCCACTGGAACGCCACGTCGCTCACCCTGGGCACCTCCGGCGGCGACCTCCGGGTCGCGCGGGACGGGGAGACCCGGACGATGACGCCGACGCTGGAGTTCCGCAAGTGGCCGGCGTCGCTGGCGGTGTTCCGCATGCCGGGTGAGTGAGCGCCGGATGTTTGCCTCCCGGCGACCGGGTACGGCCGGAGGTGCCCGACCAGTCACATCCGGCCTGAGGGGGAAGCAGATGGCGGTAGGCGTGGAACCCGCGGTGCTCAGCGAAGCCGACCTGATGCGCGAGCTGACCAGCCTGTACGAGACCCGCATGGACGCCCTGCGGCACGCGTCGGACCAGGCGCTGGCCGAGCACACCCGGCGGACGGCGGAGCTGGAGGCCGAGTACATCCGGCGGCATCCGGACCGGGAGATCGATCCGGAACGGCTGCGCGAGGGCGCACGCGCCAGGGGGTGAGCGATGACCAGGTTCGGTTACTTCCTCGCCAGTGAGGAGCACGGGCCGAAGGAACTGGTCCGCCAGGCGGAGCTGGCCGAGCAGGCGGGTTTCGAGGGCCTGTGGATCTCCGACCACTTCCATCCGTGGCTGGACGAGCAGGGCCAGAGCCCGTTCGTGTGGTCCACCATCGGGGCCCTGTCGCGGGCCGTGTCGATCCCGGTCACCACGGCGGTGACCTGCCCGACCGTTCGGATCCACCCGGCGATCGTCGCCCAGGCGGCGGCGACCAGCCAGGCCCTGCTGGACGGCCGGTTCCGGCTCGGCCTGGGCTCCGGGGAGGCGCTCAACGAGCACATCACCGGCGCCCGCTGGCCCGGGGCCGCCGAACGGCTGGAGATGCTGGAGGAGGCCATCGAGGTCATCCGCAAGCTGTTCACCGGCCGCCAGGTCACCCACCACGGGAAGCACTACACGGTGGAGACCGCCCGGCTGTACACGCTGCCGGACCCGCCGCCGCCGATCTTCGTGTCCGCGTACGGGCCGAAGTCGGCGAACCTGGCGGGGCGGCTGGCCGACGGGTTCATGACCACCTTCCCCGACCCCGAGCCCATCCAGGGCTTCCGGAACGCCGGGGGCCACGGCAAGCCGATCATGGCGGGCTTCAAGGCGTGCTGGGCGCAGGACGAGGCCCAGGCCGTCAAGACCGTCCACCGGCTGTGGCGCAACGAGCAGCTGCCCGGCGAGGCGGGCCAGGTGCTGCCCTCGCCGCGCCACTTCGACCAGCTGTCCGAGCTGGTCACCGAGGACATGATCCGCCAGAACGTGCCCTGCGGCCCGGACGTCGACCGCCATGTGGAGGCGTTCCGGCCGTTCCTGGAAGCCGGCTTCGACGAGATCTACGTCTGCCAGATCGGCCCGGAGCCGGAGGGTTTCTTCGACTTCTACGCCAACGAGGTCCTGCCCCGCCTCCGGCAGGGCTGACACCGAGGAGGGAGCCACCACCATGCCCCGTGACAGCTCCAAGCACGGTCCGCGTCTCGACGAGGAGATGCGGCACGAGACCGAGGGGATGGTCCGCGGCGGCGGCGCCACCCACACCGAGGAGTGGCGCCAGACCGAGTCCGCCGACGAACCCCCCGGCTCCGTCCAGATGCCGCCCGAACGGCAGGGCGGCGGCGCGGACATGACCGCCCGTGAGGTCGAGTGGCGCTCGGAGATCGCCCAGGTCCTCGCGCCGCTGGAGTACCCCGCCGACCGGGGGCGCATCCTGTCCTTCCTGGAGGCCCGGCACGCCCCGGACAACATCATCACCGCGATGACGGGCCTGCCGAAGGACCGGCAGTTCCGCAACGTGGGCGAGATCGCCCGCGCGATCGGCGTCCACACCGAGCAGCACCGCATCTGAGCCGCCCGCGCGCCTCAGCGCGGGCGCACGACGCGGGTCTCCGTCCACACGGGGGTCGGGGACTCGTAGACGGATCCGTCAGCGCCGAAGACCAGGTGACGATCGAACGACCGGGCGAACCAGCGGTCGTGCGTGACCGCCAGGACGGTGCCCTGGTACGCCTCCAGGCCCTCCTGAAGGGCTTCGGCGCTGGCGAGGTCCAGATTGTCGGTGGGCTCGTCGAGCAGCAGCAGCGTCGCCCCGCCCAGCTCCAGCAGCAGGATCTGCAGCCGGGCCTGCTGACCTCCCGACAGCGTCTCGAACGGCTGGGTCGCGCAGGACGCCAGCTCGTACCGGGCCAGTGCGGACATCGCCTCGTTGCGCAGCAGCGCGTGCTCGGTCATCACGATCTCGCACGCGTCCCGCCCGGCCAGGTCGGGACGGGCGTGGGTCTGCGCGAACAGGCCCGGGACGACCCGGGCGCCCAGCCGCGCCACCCCCGTGTGCGCGACCGGCTCGGCCGGGACGGCGCCGCGCGGCAACTCGTCGGCGACGTGCGCCAGCAGCCGCAGGAAGTGCGACTTGCCGGACCCGTTCGACCCCAGCACGGCCACCCGCTCGCCGTACCAGATCTCGGCGTCGAAGGGGGCCATCAGGCCGGTCAGCTCCAGGTTCTCGCAGATGACCGCGCGTCTGCCGGTCCGGCCGCCGCGCAGCCGCATCCGGACGGCCTGGTCGCGGGGCGGGGCCGGCGGCGGGCCCGCCTCCTCGAACCTGCGCAGCCGGGTCTGCGCCGCCTGGTAACGGGAGGCGAACCCGTCGTTCACCGACGCCTTGACCTTCAGGGTGTTGACCAGCTCCTTGAGCTTGGCGTGCTCCTCGTCCCAGCGGCGGCGCAGCTCCTCCAGCCGTTCGATGCGCTCGCGGCGGGCCTGCGCGTACGTCGCGAAGCCGCCGCCGTGGATCCACGCGGTGGCGTCCTCGACGGTGATGATCCGCTCGGCGCAGCGGGCCAGCAGCTCACGGTCGTGGGAGATCAGCAGGACGGTCTTCGGGGTCTCCCGCAGCCGCTCCTCCAGCCACTCCTTGCCCGGGACGTCCAGGTAGTTGTCCGGCTCGTCCAGCAGCAGCACCTCGTCGGGGCCCCGCAGCAGCGCCTCCAGGACCAGCCGCTTCTGCTCGCCGCCCGACAGGGTGCGCACCTCCCGCCACCGGCAGGAGTCGTACGAGATGCCGAGGGCGGCGACGCAGCAGGCGTCCCACAGCACCTCGATCTCGTACCCGCCCGCGTCGCCCCAGCCGGCGAGCGCGTTCGCGTAGCGGAGCTGGGCGGACTCGTCCTCGCGCTCCATCATCGCCAGCTCGGCCGCCGCCAGCTCGGCGGCGGCCTCCCGGATCCGGGGCGGGGCCACCGACAGCAGCAGCTCGTGGACGCTGGAGTCGTCGCGGAGGCCGCCGACGAACTGGCGCATCACCCCCAGGCCCCCGCTGTGCGCGACCGTGCCCCGCTGCGGGACGAGATCACCGCAGATCAGCCGGTGGAGCGTGGTCTTGCCCGCGCCGTTCGGGCCGACCAGGGCGGCGGTGACACCGTCCCCGACCCGGAACGAGACGTCGTCCAGCAGCACCCGGCCGTCGGGCAGGGTGTGACCGAGATGAGCGACCTCGACGTGGCCCATCCCTCGAGTCTCGGCGGGGCGCGACGCCCGGAGCAACTGCTTTTCCGCCGGTCCGTGCGCCGGTGGACGTGTCCGGGGGCGCGCGAAGAGTACCCTCTTCTGCGTGAGTCGTGAAGGTGTGACGCCGCAGAGCGAAGATTTCTCCGCCTGGTACAACGAGCTGGTGGTCAGGGCGCAGCTCGTGGATCGCGGGCCGGTGCGGGGCACGATGGTCATCCGGCCGTACGGGTACCGGATCTGGGAGCTGCTCCAGGCCGACCTGGACCGGCGCATCAAGGACGCGGGGCATGACAACGCCTGCTTCCCGATGTTCATCCCGGAGTCGTACCTGCGGCGCGAGGCCGAGCACGTCGAGGGCTTCTCGCCGGAGCTGGCGGTGGTCACCGTCGCGGGCGGCAAGGAGCTGGAGGAGCCGCTGGTGGTGCGGCCCACCTCCGAGACCGTCATCGGCGAGTACATGGCCAAGTGGATCGACTCGCACCGCGACCTGCCGCTGCTGCTGAACCAGTGGGCCAACGTGGTCCGCTGGGAGATGCGGCCCCGGATGTTCCTGCGCACCACCGAGTTCCTCTGGCAGGAGGGGCACACCGCGCACATCGACGAGGCCGACGCCATGCGGGAGACCATGTGGGCGCTGGACGCCTACGCGTCGGTCGCCCGCGAGCTGGCGGCGATGCCGGTCGTGGCGGGGGAGAAGACCCCGGGCGAGCGGTTCGCCGGGGCGGTGCGCACCTACACGATCGAGGGCATGATGCGCGACGGCCGCGCCCTCCAGGCCGGGACGTCGCACTACCTGGGCACCAACTTCGCCAAGGCGTTCGAGATCCAGTACCAGGACGAGGCCGGGAAGCTCACCCTGGCCCACACCACCTCCTGGGGCATGAGCACCCGCATGATCGGCGGCGTGATCATGACCCACGGCGATGACAACGGCCTGGTCCTGCCGCCCCGCCTGGCCCCCTACCAGGTCGTGATCGTCCCGATCGGCCGCAAGGAGCAGGGCGAGGCCACCGCCGCCGAGGCCCGCCGGCTGGGCGCCGCGATCAAGTCCATGGGCATCCGCGTCCACGTGGACGACAACCGCCCGCAGCTGTCGCCCGGTTTCAAGTTCAACGACTGGGAGATGCGCGGCGTCCCGATCCGCCTGGAGATCGGCCCCCGCGACCTGGAGAACGGCGTCGCCACCCTGGCCCGCCGCCTGCCCACCGCCGAGGGCCAGGGCAAGGAGACCATCCCGCTGGAGCGGGTCCCCGAGGTCATGCCCGGGATCCTCGCCGACTTCCAGGCGTTCCTGCTGGCCCGCGCCGAGGCGTTCCGCGACGACAACACCCGCGCCGTCGACGCCTGGGACGACTTCGGCGCCCAGGTGACCGGCGGCTGGGCCCTGGCCTTCCACTGCGGGCGCACCGAGTGCGAGGACGACATCAAGGCCGACACCGCCGCCACCCCCCGCTGCATCCCCGCCGACGGCCCCGCCGACGAGGGCGTCTGCGTCAGGTGCGGCCGCCCCTCCGCCTACGGCAAGCGGATCATCTTCGGCAAGGCGTATTGATCGTCGCGCCTCCGGCGCGACGGCTCGCGGGCCTTTGTCGCGCGGCCTTCAGTACGCGGACGTCAGCCGGGTCCTCACGGGAGTCTCTGAGGTCTCGGTCTCAGTTGAGGGTTTGGGGGAGGACGCGTAGGGCGAGGATGGAGACGTCGTCGCTGAGGTCTCCGTCGCAGAAGTCCATGAGGGCGCGTTCGACCGACAGCAGCAGGTCGCGGACGGGGAGGGTGGCTCCGGCGGCGAGCGTCTCGATGAGGCGCTCGTGGCCGAAGCGCTCGCGCATCATGTCGCAGGCGTCCAGGACGCCGTCGGAGTGCAGGAAGACGGTGTCGCCCTCGGCGAGGTCGATGTGCTCGACGGCGGGTTCGAAGTCGTCGAACAGGCCCAGCGGGACGCCGCCGCCGGAGGTGGTGCGGATCAGGCCGTCCTGGCGGATGATGATCGCCGGGGGGTGCCCGGCGGTGCCCAGGGTGAGGCGGACGCCGTCGTCCAGGACCTCCATCCCGGCCAGCACGGCGGTGACGAAGCGGTCCTCGTTGAGCAGCGCCGTGTTGACCATGCCGAGGACCTCGGCGATGTCGCTCTTCCAGCGGGACAGCAGGCGCACGCCGTGCCGGGCGGTGGCGGTGACGGCGGCGGCCTCCTCGCCCTTGCCGCACACGTCGCCGAGCACGAAGCCCCAGCCGGTGGCGGTCTCGAACACGTCATAGAAGTCGCCGCCGACCTCCACGCCCCGGGTCGCGCCCAGGTAGCGGGCGTCCACCTCGATGCCGGGGATGGCGGGCAGCGCCTTGGGCAGCAGGCTGGCCTGCAGGGACGCGGCGACCTCGGCGCGCCGCCGGTACAGCCGGGCGGCCCGGATCACCAGCGCCAGATAGCGGCCCAGCCGCTGCACGACGCCCAGGTCCATCAGGTCGAACGGGCCGTGCTCGCCGCTGCCGGTGATGGTGATCGCGCCGAGGCAGCGCTGGCCGTCCTCGATCGGCACGCTCAGCACCGAGGTCGCCCCCATCGCGCCGCACACCGGGCTGCCGTCCGGCAGGTGGCCCAGCAGCGACAGGTCGGCGATGTGCGGGTGCAGGCTGCCCTGGCGGCCGGTGAACACGGCCTGGGGGAGCGTTCCGGGCGCGGGGTCGAGGTCCTCCAGGACGTGGGCCAGCTCCTCGCCGCGTTCGTCGCCGGGCCCCATGACGACCTGGCGGCGCAGGTCGGGGGCGCGCCCGGTGACGGCGGGGTCGGGGTCCATGTGCACGGTGTCGATGAGCACCCAGTCGGCCAGCTCGGCGGCCAGCAGCCGGGCGCAGCGGCGCACCGCGACCTGCTCGTTGAACACCGGCTCGTCCAGCAGCAGCTCGCTGGCGGTGGCCAGGACGTCCATCCGGTGCACCACGGTGGCGACGGCCTCGTCCTCGGTGTCCTGGCGGCGCGGCCTCTCCGGGGCGGGCAGCTTCCCGGCGGCGGGCGTGGCGGCGGCGACCACCATCGGGTCGGGCTCGCCGCGGATCCACACCCGGGCCAGCGTCACCACCGCCTGGACCGGCTTCTCACGGCTGAGGAAGCGGACCTCGGCGCGCCGCCGCCGCCCGGTGCGGACCACGGCGGCCAGCTGGGAGCGCAGCGGGGCACGGGTCGGCAGGTCGCAGAACACGGTGAACGGCTTGCCCGAGACGTACCCGGGGGAGGTGCCCAGCAGCGTGGCGGCCTGCCGGTTGACGCGCCGCACGCTGGCGTCGCGGTCGAGCAGGAACAGCGGGACGGGGGCGTCCTGGAACACGGTGCGCAGCACGCGGCGCTCGGCCTCGGCGGCGGCGGTGCCGCCGGTGGCGCCGGCCTGCTCGGTGCCCATGGTGCGCAGCGCGGCCAGCGCCAGCTCCAGCTCGACCAGGGCGGCGTCCAGGGTGGCCCGCAGGTCGGGTTCGGGCATGGCGGCGGCCTGGCGCAGCTCCCCGATCCGTCCCTCCAGATCGCTGATCTCGCGCATGAGCACGCCAGGTTCGAGCTGATCCGACATCCAACGCTCCCCTACGCTGCACATCCCGCCGGTGCCGACGGCACCGGATCCAGTGATGCGTGCCGACGAGCGCAGCCTATGCCCGACGAAGGGGTGCTGTGCGCCCGTGACGGCGAGTCGCCTGGGACGGGGCCGTCCCGGGCCGTTCGGCCGGGGGTGTCAGCCGTCCGCACCGTCGTCGCCGGAACGGGAGAGGGGCTCGGCGAGGCCCTGACCGGAGACGATGCGCTGCGCGATGGCGGTCAGCTTCACGTGCCGGGTCTGTGAGATGCGGCGCAGCTCGGCGAACGCCCGGTCGGCGTCGCAGCCCAGCGCGTGCATGAGGATGCCCTTGGCCTGGTCGACCACGGCGCGCGCCTCCACGGCCTGCTGGAGCTGCACGGCCGTGCGGTGGACGTCGTCGAACTGGCGGGTGTTGGACACCGCCGCGCCGCCCTGGGCCAGCAGCAGCGAGGCCAGCGCCTGCTGCCGCGAGTCCAGCGCGCCGGGCACCACGCCGTACACCGTCAGCGTCACGAGCACCTGCTCGTACTCGTGCACGGTGGTGGTGAAACAGCGCACGCCGCGCCGCAGCATGGCCGCCGTGTGGCTGGGCCAGCGGGTCTCGGCGAGGGTGTCGTCGCAGCTCACCGGGCGGCGGACGCGGACCGCGTCGAAGATCGGGCCCTGCCCGTCGGCGATCTGCAGGTCGACCAGCTCGGCGAGGTCGGGATGGCTGCTGGCCGCCGCCAGCGGCTCGGGCGGGCTGCCCAGCGACCAGCGCATGCCGGAGGCGCCCGCGCAGCCGTGCACGGCGCGGGCGGCCAGCTGGGTCACCCGGTGCAGGGTCGCCACGTCGGACGACTCCCGGACCAGGCCGAGCCGCGCGATCTCCACCGCCAGCTCGTCGGTGATGACGGTGTCCGAGGTGGCCATGGGACCCACCGTAGCCTCCGCCCGGCTCCGGTCCCAGTCCCGGCTCCACAGTTCCCAGTCGCGGTCCGGATCCCGGGAGCGGTCGGAGGCCCGGCGGCACCGCCGTCCGCGGTCCGGCTGGATCATCGCTGCTCGCCCCTTCCGGTGGCCTCGCGGGGTGCGGCCTTTCGGGTGAGGGCGCCTTACCCCCGGGGAGGGCACCTATGCGGGGAGGGTCAGAAGCGGAAGACCGAGCCGGTGTGCGCGTGCAGGGCGCACAGGTTCGGATAGGTCTGCTGGAAGCTGATCAGCCGGCCCCGCCACCAGCCCACCGCCTTGCCGACCACCCGGTGGTACTCCAGGGTGCACACCGCGTCGGCGGGCTGCACGGCGATGCGCCCGCCGGTGCGGTCCAGGTCGGCGCAGGCCGCCGGTGCGTTCGGGTGCGTCCCGGCGGCCGGTTCGCAGGTCAGCGCCACCGTGCGGGCCCCCGACAGGTAGTGGTCGGGGTGCGAGACGGTCAGCCGCAGCACGGCCCCCACGGTGTGGGCCCGGTCGGGCAGGGCGGGGCGGGCGGCCGTGCCCGCGGCGGCGGTCCCGGCCGGCAGCAGCAG
>DATADI010000092.1:0-5982 GCA_036258615.1 Thermomonospora sp.
GCCCGCCGTCCGGGCCTCGTCACCCGGCCGGCGGGCTCCGGACCGGGCGCTCAGCTCCGCCGGGGACGGCTGGGGCCGCCGGCACCGGTCCCCCGCGTAGCGGTCAGCCCGGTGTCGCCGCGGCCTCCATCGCCTCGCCCACGAGCGCGGCGATGGAGGCCGTGTGGTCGAGCAGGAAGAAGTGCCCGCCGGGGAACGTCCGCACGTCCACCGGCCCCGTGGTGTGCCGTCGCCAGTCGGCGGCCTCCTCGGGGGTGACCAGCGGGTCGGCGTCCCCGGTGAGCACGGTGACCGGCCGGTCCAGCATCCCGTCGGGGTCGTGCCGGTAGGTCTCGGTGGCCCGGTAGTCGCCGCGCACCGACGGCAGCACCAGCGCGCGCATCTCGGGGTCGTCCAGCAGCCCGGCGTGCGGGCCGCCGAGCGCGCGCAGCACGGCGACGATCTCGTCCTCGCCGCGCCGGTGCACGTTCTCGAACCGGTAGCGGGACGGGGCGCGGCGGGCGGAGGCGAACAGCCGGAGCGGGCCGGGCAGCCCGGCCCGCCGCATCCGCAGCGCCACCTCGTAGGCGACGAGCGCGCCCATGCTGTGGCCGAACAGCGCCAGCGGGCCGGGCACGGCGGCGGTGACCACCTCGAACACCCGGTCCGCCAGTTCGCCGAGGTCCTCGATGGTCGGCTCGCGGTACCGCTCCTGACGGCCGGGGTACTGCACGGCGAGCACCCGGGTCCGGGGCGCGAGCCGCTGTGCCAGCGGGTGGTAGACGCTCGCCGCGCCGCCCGCGTACGGCAGGCAGACGAGCGGCGGCGTGTCGTCGGCGGCGGGGCCGAAGGAGCGGATCCAGGCGTCCGGTTCCATGGATACGGGCGTCATGATCCCACCATCGCCCCGCCGGTCACCGCGGGGCACCGGGGTTAGGGGGCGGTCTGGGGTGTCGGCGGGGAGGGGCCCCCGCCCATCATCGTCCCGGAAACCGAACCGCACGGGAGCCGACCCGAGGGAGCCCGCGTTGACGACGACCGCAGCGGTACGATCCGACCTCACCAGCGACCCGCTCGCGCCGTACCCCGACCTGGCGGACCGGATCGCCGCGGCGGTGGCCCGGCCCGCCGCCCAGCAGCCCGACTGGCCCGACCCCGGGCGCGTGGCCGACGTCCGCCGGGCTCTGCTGTCCGCGCCCCCGGTGGTGACCGCCGGGGAGACCGAGCGGATGCGCGAACGGCTGGCCGACGTCGCGGCCGGCGAGGCGCTGCTCCTGCAGTGCGGGAACTGCGCCGAGACGTTCGCGGAGAACACCGTGGAACGGCTGCGCGCCGACCTCGGCCTGCTGCGGCGGCTCGGGGAGACGCTGTCGCGGACGGCGCGGCTGCCCGTGGTCCGCGCGGGCCGGGTGGCGGGCCAGTACGGCAAGCCCCGGTCCGCGCCGATGGACGCGCTGGGCCTTCCGGTGTACCGGGGCGACATCGTCAACGCGCCGGAGCCGAGCCCGGCCGCGCGGGTGCCCGACCCCGAGCGGATGCTGCTGGCGCACGCCGCCGCGACCGGCGCGATGAACCTGCTGCGGGCGGCCGACGAGGAGGTCTTCGCCTGCCACGAGGCGCTGCTGCTGGACTACGAGCGGGGCCTGCTGCGGGTGGACCCCGCCCCGCCGCCGCGCCTGTACGGCGGTTCCGGCCACTTCCTGTGGATCGGCGAACGCACCCGGCGGCTCGACGGCGCCCACGTCGCGCTGGCCGAGCTGATCGCCAACCCGGTCGGGGTGAAGCTCGGGCCCGCCACCACCCCGGAGGAGGCCGTCGCGTACGCCGAGCGGCTGGACCCCACGCGGCTGCCCGGCCGTCTGACGTTCATCAGCCGGATGGGCGCCGCCCGCGTCCGGGAGGTGCTCCCGCCGATCGTGGAACGGGTGACGGCCGCCGGGCACCCGGTGGTGTGGATGTGCGACCCGATGCACGGCAACACCCGCGAGTCCCCGTCGGGGTACAAGACCCGGCACTTCGACGACATCGCCGAGGAGGTGCGGGGCTTCGTGGAGGTGCACCGGCGGCTGGGCACCCATCCGGGCGGCCTGCACCTGGAGGCGGCCGGGGCCGACGTCACCGAGTGCCTGGGCGGCGCGGCGGGCCTGACCGACGCGGACCTGCCCGCCCGGTACGAGACCACCTGCGATCCCCGGCTGAACGCGGCGCAGGCGGCCGAGCTGGTGGAGCTGGCGGGCGCGCTGTGGCGGGCCTGAACCCGGAGATCAGCGGCACCACCCGGCTGTTCGTCGTCCTCGGCGACCCGGTCGCGCAGGTGCAGGCCCCCGGCCTGCTCAACCCGCTGTTCGCCCGGCTCGGCGCGGACGCCGTGCTGGTCCCGGTGCACGCCCGTCCCGGCGACCTCGCCGAGATCATGTGCGGGCTCCGGCGGATCGGGAACCTCGACGGCATCCTGGTCACCGTCCCGCACAAGGCGGCGGTGTGCCGCCTGGCCGACCGGGTCAGCCCGACCGTCGCCGTCACCGGCACCGCCAACGCGCTGCGCCGCGAACCGGACGGCACGTGGACGGCCGACAACTTCGACGGGGTCGGCTTCGTGCGGGGCCTGGCCGCCGCCGGGCACGCCCCGGCGGGCCGCCGCGTGAGCCTGGTCGGCACCGGGGGCGCGGGCAGCGCCATCGCCGTCGCCCTGCTGGAGGCGGGGGTGGCCGCCCTGTCCCTGCACGACGTGGACCCCGCCCGGTCGACGGCGCTGCACGCCCGGCTGGAGGAACGCTGGCCGGGCCGCGCGGTCGCCTCGGAAGAACCCGATTTGAGCGCCGACATCGTGGTGAACGCCACACCGCTGGGAATGCGCCCGGACGACCCGCTGCCGTTCCCGCCGGACCGGCTCGCACCGTGCCGGGTGGTGGCCGACATCATCATGAAACCGCCGCAGACGCGGCTGCTGCGGGAATCGGCGGCGCTGGGCCACCGGGTGCACCCCGGTATTCACATGCTGGACCGCCAGCTGGACTCCTATCGGGATTTCTTCCGGCTCGATTAGGGGTGGTGAAGGGGTGCCCCCGGGATATCCGGGCCCCCTAGGCTCGCTTGCGCTCATCGAGCCATTTCGTTGCCGCTTTCCCGATCATCCCGGAATGAAGGGCGCCTTCCCCATGCATCGCCACCGGCTTGCCGTCCGCCTGCTCAGGCCCGCCGGGCTCGGCCGCGCCGAGCACGTCACCCGGGCCTTCTATGACCTCGTGCCGTCCCTGGTGTGCCACCTGCGCTCCGCCGACGGGCACGGCGAGTGGCACTTCGGGCGGCCCGCGCCGCCCGATCCCGCCACCCTGGACCTGTGGTTCCGGTCACGTCCCGCCGTGATCGCCGAGCTGGCCGACCGGCTGAGGCGGCGGTGCGCCGAGCTGGGCTGGCCGCTGGAGTCGCGGGACGCCCCCCTGCTGCCCGCCGAGGCCCCGCTGCCCACCGCGCTGTCGGTGCTGTCCAGCGACCTGGCCCTCGACCTGCTGGCCACCGGGCCCCATGAGGACGACCGGTTCGGGGTGGCCGCGTTGCACCTGCGGCTGCTGATCGAGCTGGTGCCGCCCGCCGCGCGGCCGGCGTTCCTGTTCCAGTGCTGGCAGCAGTGGTCGCGGGAGCTGCCGCCGGCCACCCGCGTCGCGCTGGGCGAGGAGGCCGAGGCCGCCGCCGTGACCGTGCTCGACAGCACGGCCGAGGCCGCGCTGGACCACCCCTACCGGGGTCTGTGGGCCCGCTACCTGCGGGATCTGCACGCCGTCTGGCAGGCCCACGGCACCGGCGGGGAGCCGCCCCGCCCCTACGAGCTGTTCGAGCACGCGCGCCTCACCCACGACCGGCTCGGCGTCCCCGCCGAGACCGCCGCGACCGCCGCGAAGGCACTGCGTTCTGCGCTCGGGGCCGGTTCCGCCACGCCGGGGCTCAGCGCCCTGCTGGCCGCCGCGGAAACCGGCGCCGCCGCCGCATAGGAGCATCCCCCTCACCGGGCGGTGACCCCCTACGGGTCGCCGCCCTTCGCCGTTTCCGCATATGACCGGCGCCGGTCCCCCGGTATTTGCTTCGGCCTTTTCTCCGGTGCCTTAGGGGGGCGGCTAGGGGAATGACGCCCGTTCGGCGCGTGGGTAGCGTTTTGGACGGGCCGCCCGGCTCCCAGGAATTCTCAAATGCGCAAGGAAAAGGACTGCTGATGGCGGAGACCACGAGGGACCTGAACTTTCCCGCCTGGCCCCAGTTCGGGGACCGTGAGCGCACCGGGCTGATCCGCGCCCTCGAGCAGGGCCAGTGGTGGCGCATGGGCGGGTCGGAGGTCGACCGGTTCGAGGAGGAGTTCGCCGCCCACCACGGGGCCTCCTACGCGCTGGCGGTGACGAACGGGACGCACGCGCTGGAACTGGCGCTGGACGTGCTGGGCGTGGGGCCCGGTGACGAGGTGATCGTCCCGGCGTTCACGTTCATGTCGTCGGCGCAGGCGGTGCAGCGGCTCGGCGGCGTGCCGGTGCTGGTGGACGTCGACCCCGACACGTACAACATCGACGTCGCCGCCGTGGAGGCGGCGATCACCGACCGGACCCGCGCGATCATGCCGGTGCACATGGCCGGGCTGGTCGCCGACATGGACGCGCTCGACAAGCTGTCGGCCGACCGGGGCATCCCGCTGATCCAGGACGCCGCGCACGCCCACGGGGCCCGGTGGCGCGGCCGGCGGGTGGGCGAGCTGGGGTCGGTGGCGGCGTTCAGCTTCCAGAACGGCAAGCTGATGACCGCCGGCGAGGGCGGCGCGGTGCTGTTCACCGACGCCGAGTCCTACGAGGAGGGCTTCCTGCGGCACAGCTGCGGGCGGCCCCGCACCGACCGCCGCTACCTCCACCGCACGTTCGGCTCGAACTTCCGGCTCAACGAGTTCTCCGCCAGCGTGCTGCGCGCCCAGCTGTCCCGGCTGGAGGACCAGATCGACACCCGGGAGCGGCGCTGGCGGCTGCTGTCGAGCCTGCTGACCGAGCTGCCGGGCGTGGTGCCGCAGAAGCGCGACGACCGCTGCGACCGCAACCCGCACTACATGGCGATGTTCCGGATCCCGGAGCTGACCGAGGACCAGCGCAACGCCCTGGTGGAAGACCTCAACGAGCGGGGCCTGCCCGCGTTCGTGGCGTTCCGGGCGCTGCACCGCACCGACGGGTTCTGGGAGCGTTCGGCGCCGAAGGAGACGCCGGAGGACATCGCCGAGCGGTGCCCCAACGCCGAGGCGATCCAGCGGGACTGCATCTGGCTGCACCACCGCACGCTGCTCGGCACCGAGGAGCAGATGCACGCCATCCGGGACGTGCTGGCCGAGGCGCTGGCGGCGCGATGAGCGCGGCGTCCGTGACCCGGGTCGCGGTGGTGGGCCTCGGCTGGGCGGCGCGGGAGATCTGGCTGCGCCGCCTGCACGCCCACCCCGCCTTCACCGTGACGGCCGCCGTGGACCCCGACCCGGAGGCGCGCGCGGCGGCCGAGGCCGGGGGCCTGGCCGGGCGGGTCCTCGCGTCCGCCGACGAGCTGGACCCGGCCGAGGTGGACCTGGCCGTGGTGGCGGTCCCCAACCACCTGCACTGCCCGATCGCCGCCGGGCTGCTCACCCGGGGCGTGGCGGTGTTCGTGGAGAAGCCGGTGTGCCTGTCCGCCGAGGAGGCCCGCCGGCTCGCCGAGGCCGAGGGCATGACGCTCGTGCCGGCCTTCGACGCGCCCGAGGTGGTGGCGGGCCAGGGGACGATCGGGCTCGAGATCGCGCGCCAGGCGCCGGCGACGCGGATGATCGTCATTCCGATCGGCGGCGGGTCGCTCGCGTCGGGCGTCGCGATCGCGGCGAAGGCGAAGCTGCCTGACGTGCGCGTGATCGGGGTGCAGGCCGAGGCGTGCGCGCCGTTTGTGCCCTCGCTGGCCGCGCATCGCCCGATCGGGGCTCGCTCGGCGCGGACCATCTGCGACGGGATCGCGGTGAAGCGG